>NZ_JRKC01000004.1:0-100574 GCF_000800925.1 Microbacterium sp. ZOR0019
CTTGCGACGCTCCGTGATGATGGCGTGGAGTCCACCCGCCGCGATCACGACCTGCGTGCCTGCGTCCGGATCTCCGTCGGTGATCGAGAAGACGGTCCCGGTGATCGTCACGGGGCCGTGCGGGCCATCGTCGACCCGGGCACCCGCCACGATCGTGATCGTCGCCCCGACGCCCGCTTCGACCGCCTGCGCGACCGCCTCGGGATCGAAGATCGACGCCACCAGGGTCGTGCGGTCGGATCCGGTGAGTTCGGAATGCGCGAGCAGGTGTGCAAGGGTCCACGTCACATCGCCCGCCCCGCCCGCCGTCGGATTGTCACCCGAGTCCGAGATCAGGTAAGGGTGGGGCGCTCCCGGCGCGAGCGCCTTCTCGAGCGCCTCATCGAGCGTGCCCGTCTCAGCGACGAACACGAAGTCCTCGCGAGCCTCCCAGAACATGCGGGCCACCCGCTCAGCCTCACGCGCGATCAGCTCCCGATCGTCGCCGGTGACCACGACGTACGCCTGGCAACGGGGTTCGTCGGCCCAGGCGTAGCCGATCCAGACCGAGGCATCGACGACGCCCGGAAGCGCCTCGATCTCGGGCAGCTCGGCGTAGATGCTGCGTGCGGGCTCGAGTCGGGTGCTGGTCTTCTCGCCGGGGAGCAGGACCGGGACCGGCACCCACGCCACGAACGGCCGACGGCCCAGCGGGTCGGCGCCGTGCGGCCCCCGCAGCCGGGCGAGGAGGTTCCACACCGCCCGTTCCTTGGTGTTCATCCAGTCCTCGTGCGGCGCCATCCGGTAGCACGTGAGCAGGTCGACCGCGTCGCGCAGCACCTCGGAGACGTTGCCGTGCAGATCCATCGATGTCGAGACCAGCGTGTCCGGACCCAGTGCCGCCCGCACCGCGAGCGCGAGGTCGCCTTCGGCGTCGTCGAGCCCGACGACGCTCATCGCTCCGTGGATGTCGAAGAAGAAGCCATCGAAGGGGCCCTGCTCGCGGATGCCCTCGACGATGGCGTCCTTCATCCGACGGTAGGTCTCGGGCGCGACGGCACCACCGGGCAGCGAGCGACCATGAGTGAGGGGCACCCACTCGGCGGCCGCAGCGAGCTCGCGCCCGTCTTCGAGGAACGGGTAGTAGCTGCGCAGAGCGTCACCGGTGCGAACCGTGAAGGCTTCGTCGCCGGAGATGTGCGGGGAGAATGTGCTCGACTCGATGGAGATCCCGGCGATACCGATCCGGGGCTGCGCGAGCCCCCCGTCGGCGACGGTCGGAAGTGGCCCCATCCAGATCTCGTGGGCTTCGGGACGTACGGTCACGTGATGTGCTCCTTGTCGGTGCGGGAGGTCGGGCTCAGTGTGCTCCCGCCGGGACCAGAGCCCGGCGGGCGGTCTCGATGGCGCCGAGAGCGACGGCATCGGAACCGAGGACGGCGGGGACGATGCGCAGTGGGATCCCGGACACCGGGGAATCCGTGTGCAGAGTACGCGTGATCGCGGGCTCCAGAAGATCCCAGGCCGACGTCACGCCTCCTCCGACGATGGCGCACGGCAGGTCGAGGATCGTCGCTGCGCTGGCGCAGGCGAGGGCGAGTGCGCGGCCGGCGGCGTCGAACACCGCGATCGCCTGCACATCACCCGCTCGTGCACGATCCGCGACGACTCTCGCGTCGCGGACGATGTCGCCGGTGCGCTCCTGGTACCGCATCGCGATCGACGTACCGGACGCCAATGTCTCGAGGTGCCCGACCTGCCCGCAGGTGCAGACCAGCTCGCTGTAGCCGGGTGTGTGCCCGATCTCTCCCGCGGCACCGTGCGGTCCGTGGTGGAGCTCACCGTCGATGAGGAGCGCGCCTCCGACCCCGGTGCCGAGCATCACGCCCAGCACGTCGCGGTCCTCGCGGCCGGCGGCGGCGGCTTCGCCCAGGAGGAACGCGTTGACGTCGTTCTCCACACGCACCGGCACCCCCAGTCGCGCTTCCAGCTCCTCGGCGAGCGGGAAGCCCGCCCACCCGACGAAGGTCGCCGAGGCTGCGCGGATCGTGCCGGTCTCGTGGTCGATGACACCGGCAGCGCCGACACCGGCCGCCGCGAGCGGGACACCGGCCTCGGCAGCGAGAGAGGCGGCGAGACCCGCGGCTGCATCGGCCATCGCCGCACCGCCCTGCGCTGCGGGGGCGCCGACGCTCCCCCGTGCCAGCACCGTCCCCTCGCTGCTCACGAGGAGCGCAGCGATCTTGGTGCCTCCGATGTCGATACCGACGACTCCCGATCCGGATGGGCTCGAACGCGTGACGGGCATGGTGGTCCCCTGTTCCTGGCCGATCATGCTCAGCGGCCGCCCAGTCCTGCCATCGCGATGCCCTTGACCAGGTGCTTCTGCAGCACGATCACGAGAATCGTCGTCGGCACCATCGAGATGATCGCCGCAGCCATCTGCAGGTCCCAGCGCGTCCCGGTGAGTCCGGCGAAGCTCGCGAGACCCACGGGGAGGGTGCCGTGCGCGTTGTAGTCGACCGTCACGATGAGCGGCCACAGGTAGCTGTTCCAGAAGGACAGGAAGGTGAACACGGCGAGCACCGCAACCGCCGACTTCGACAGCGGCAGGATGATCTGCAGGAACGAGCGCACGGGCCCGGCGCCGTCGACGCGCGCGGCCTCCTCCAGCTCATACGGGATACCGCGGAAGAACTGCCGCATCAGGAACGTGCCGAACGCACCGAACGCGAACGGGAGGACGAGCGCCTGATAGGTGTCGACCCAGTTGAACCACTGCATCACCTGGAACATCGGGATCACGAGCACCTCGGCGGGCACCATGAGCGTCGCGAGGAACAGTACGAAGACAGCGTCCCGTCCCTTCCAGCGCAATCTCCCGAAGGCGTACCCGGCCGTGGTCGACACGATCAGCACGACGAGGGTGCCGAGGATCGCCACGATGAACGAGTTCATGATGTAGGTGAGGAACGGGCCGTACGCGAAGACGTCGACGAAGTTGCTCCACCGAAGCTCCGACCCGACCAGGGTCGGCGGCATGGAGAACATCTCCGAGTTCGGCTTGAGCGCCGAGAAGAACGCGTAGATGAGCGGGGAGATGAAGATCAGCGCGGCGACGTAGATCGCGACGTGCGCGAGGATCAGCCGCACACGCGACGCAGGCGTGGTGGCGGCACCACGTGCACGCTCGCGGTCCGAGCGGCCGGCACGGCCTGTGGGGCGGACGAGGGTCTCAGTGCTCATAGTGCACCCACTTCTTCTGCGCGGCGAACTGGAGACCTGTGATCGCGATGATGATCGCGAAGAGGATCCAGGCTGCCGCGGCGGCGAGGCCGAGGTCGCCGAAGGTGAATCCCTGCTCCCAGATGTACATGACGAGCGGCTTGGTGGCGTTGCCCGGGCCGCCGCCGGTGAGCATCTGCGGCTGTACGAACACCTGCAGGGACGTGATCATCGTCATGATGGTGGCGAAGAAGATCGAGGGCGAGATCATCGGGATGATGATGCTCCACACCCGTCGGAGTCCTCGGGCGCCGTCGATGCTCGCCGCCTCCAGCACGCTCTCGGGGAGCTGCTCGAGTGCGGCCGAGAAGATCAGCATGTTGTAGCCGAGCCCCTGCCAGACGCTCATCACGACGACCATGATCATCGCCCACGACGGGTCGGCCAGGAAGTTCGGCAGCTCGATGCCGAACCACGTCTGCGAGAGGCCGTTGAAGAGCCCCTGTGGCTGCAGCATCATCTTCCACACCAGCACGTTCGCGACCATCGGGGTCACGACCGGGATGAAGAAGAGGACGCGCAGGGCACCTCGCCCGCGGATCCGCGACCCGAGGCCGAGAGCGAGCACGAGCGAGAGAGCGACACTCAACGGCACGTACAGCAGCGTGTACACCGCCGAGTTGCGCAGCGCAGGCCAGAAGTCCGGGCTGCTGGTGAACAGCTTGACGTAGTTGTCCACCCCGTTGAAGTTCCGCTCGCCGAAGGTCGGCCAGTCGAAGACGCTCATCACGATCGAAAGGCCCACGGGCACGATCGTGAACAGGGCGAGCCCGATCAGGGCGGGGCTTGCGAACCCCAGCGCCTGACCGGCCTCGACCTTGGCGAGCGATCGTCGACGTCTCGTCGTGATCGTCATCTCATATTTCTTTCTTTGTCACCACTGACGGCCGAAGCCGGATCACTCGCCGAACTGGGCCTGGGCGTTCGACAGCAGCTCGTCCATCGTCATCTGGCCGTTGTAGACGCTGACGAGGTTGGGCTGGATGTAGCTGTCGAGCTTCTGCCAGTTCTTGGTCATGTACAGCGGGACGGTGTCACCGAAGGCCGCCTCGAAGACCGACTGCACCTGCTCGCGGTACTCCTCATCGATGGACTCGAAGTACAGCGGCTGCGACGACGTGCGTGCCGGGTACGAGCGGCCGGACGATGCGATGTAGTCCTGAGCGTCCTCGCCGAGCAGCGAGCCCATGACCTTGAGCGCCGCCTCCGGGTTCTCGCAGTTCGCCGAGATGCCGTAGCCGGAGCCGAGGATCGGGCCGGGGTTGCCGTCGACACCAGCGGGCAGCGGGACCATACCGGCCGCGAAGCCGGACTCGTTGTTCAGGTAGCTGACGGCGTTCCACGTGCCGTCGACCGCCATGGCGGCGTTGCCACCCGTGTACTGGTTCTCGCCCCAGCCTGTGTCGGAGGCAGATGCCACGGGGGCGGCGACCTTCTTCTCCGTCACGAGCTCGGCGTACCACGTGGACGCGTCGACGAACGCCTTGTCGTCGATGTGCAGGGTGCCGTCTTCGGAGGCCGGCTGCGTCGCGGAGTACGCGATCGGCATCGACATCCACTGGTATCCGCCCATGCCCATGCCGAAGCCGTACTTGCCGTCCTTCGTCGCGTCGGCGGCGATGGCGTCGAAGTCGTCGAACGTCCACCCGATCTCCGGCGTCGCTGCGCCGGCAGCGGTGAGCATGTCCTGGTTGTAGTAGACGAGCATCGTGGCAACGTCGAACGGCACGCCGTAGACCTTGCCTTCGAAGCTGAGGATGCCGTCGGCGCTCGGGTTGAAGTCCGCCCAATCGATGCCGGCCGTCTTGAGGTCCGCGTCGCTCAGCTCACGGAAAGCACCGGTGTAGCCACCGAGCTGCGCGCCGCTCATACCGGTGACGCAGGCCATGTTGCCGCTGGCCATGTTCGTGGTCAGCTTCGTGAAGAAGTCGCTCCACGGCGAGGTCTGCAGCTTGATCTTGATGTCGGGGTTCTGCTCCTGGGCGAATGCGACCTGCGCCTCGAGGGCATCCACGTCGGACTCGCTGCCTGCCCACATGTCGACGACGATCGTGTCGCCGTCGGCGGAACCACCGTTGCCGCTGCTGCTCGCGCAGCCGGTCATCGCGACTGCGACGCCGGTGACGGCGACGACAGCCCCTACACGCAACTTCTTCATTGAATGCCTCCTGGAAGGGAACTAGTTGCTTCGCGGGTCGAAACAACCTAGTAGGATTTCGTATGAAGTTACCGTTTCACACTTCGCAAGAGGCCGCAAGCTGAACATCCGATGTTTATCGGAGCTTGATAATTCGTAACTCCCGGGAAACATGACCATCCCCTACTACGCTGACGAATGCTCCGACCAGGAAAGTGCTCCCATGCCAAACCCCGCTGACACCGCCGTCGACGACCCGCACACCCGCCGCATCCTCGACCTCGTCGCCCGCGGCGAGGCCCGCTCCCGCACCGAGCTCGCCGCCGCACTCGGCGTGGCCGCCTCGACCGTGGGCCTCCGCGTGCAGTCCCTGCTCGACGCCGGCGTGCTGCGCGAGGCCGGCGACGGCACGTCACGAGGTGGACGCCGCCCGCGGGTGCTGCAGATCTCCGCGGACGGTGTCGTGCTCACCGCCGACCTCGGCGGCGGCCACGCGCGTATCGGCAGGCACTCCCTCAGCGGTGCTCTCCTGGACAGTCGCTCGATCACAGTCGATGTGACCGAGGGGCCGGAAGCCACGCTCGACCGCATCGGCGAGGTCTTCGACCGACTCGCCTCCGAGTCGCGGGTCCACGCGATGGGCATCAGCCTGCCCGGTCCCGTCGACATCGCCACCGGCACGGTCGACCAGCCGTCGCGCATGCCGGGATGGCCGGGCTTCCGTGTCGGCACCCATCTCGCGACGCGCTACGGCGTGCCGGTCGCGGTCGACAACGACGCCAACCTCGCGGCGCTCGGCGAGCATCGCGAGCGCTTCGGGCACACCGGGCACAGCATCACGGTGAAGGCCGGCACGGCCATCGGAAGCGGCATCATCGTCGATGGACACGTCCACCGTGGGGCGACGGCCGCGGCAGGAGACATCACCCACACGCGGATCGACGGCAGCGGCGACATCCCATGCTCCTGCGGCAACACCGGCTGCCTCGAGACGGTGGCCAGTGGGGCGAGCCTCGTGCGCCAGATGCGCGAGCGCGGCAACGAGGTGGTCCGCACCACGACCGACGTGCTGAGCCTGGCGCGCGACGCCGATCCCCTCGCGACCACCCTGGTCCGCACGGCGGGAACCCATCTCGGCCAGGCGCTGTCAGGCGTGGTGAACTTCTTCAACCCGCACGCGGTGTTCCTGACCGGCAGCATGAGCGCCTCGGAACCGTTCATCGCCGCCGTCCGCAGCCGCGTCTACGAGGCATGCCACCCCCTCGCGACCCAGCGACTGCGCATCGAGGCGGCGACGACCGGCGCCGACGCGATCCTCCACGGCGCCGCACGCCTTGCGCTCGAAGGCATGGAGATACCGGTGACGACGGCCTGAGCCGTCGCCACCGTGTGGATCATTCGTCGATGAGCGTCAGCTCGACCACCGGCACCAACACCTCGGGACGCCGCACCGGCAGATGCACGGTGAGCGTCCCCTCCGCCTCCCCCGCGGGCGTCATCAGATCAGCCTGACGGTCCGGGTCGGACACACTGGTCTGCAGCCAGGATCCGTCGTTCAGCAGCCGCGCGTAGGAGACCTTTCCGGCGAGCTCCGGAAGGTGCACGAAGCCCATCGGCCAGCTGAACAGGCTCAGGTAGAGCTTGTTCCCGCGCCGGGTGTAGACGCCCTCGCGCGGCGGGGTGAGCGGCGCATGCCCGGCCCCGATCACGGCATCATGGTGCAGACGCATCCACTCGCCGATCTCCGCCAGGGTGCGGGCATCCCGGGGCGCGATCGCACCACGACCGTCAGGGCCGATGTTGAGCAGCATGTTCCCGCCCATCGACACCGAGTCGACGAGCATCTGCACGAGCAGCGTGGCGGACTTCTGGTCCATGTTGTCCCGGTGATAACCCCAGGAGCCGTTGAGCGTCTGGCATGCCTCCCAGGTCAGCGGTACGCCGTCGCGCACGATCGGTGCGGTGGGCTGATACTGCTCCGGCGTGACGAAGTCGGCGGGGATCCCGAGCCGATCGTTGACCAGCATGTCGGGCTGGAGCTCCCGGCACAGCGCGAGCAGGGTGGTCGCATCCCAGTCCTCGGGCCCCTTGCCCGCCCACCCCTCCTTGCTCTCGGGATAGGTGAAGTCGAAGAAGAGGTAGTCGATTTCCCCGTACTCCGTCAGGAGCTCCCGCACCTGACCGTGGAGATAGGCGCGGTATCGGGCCATGTCGCGTCCGACGTTGAGCTCGTGGGCGTTCTCGTCATCGCGGCGCGGGTGGTTCCAGTCGACGGTGAAGTCGGGGTGATGCCAGTCGATGACCGAGTGGTACAGGCCGACCTTGATCCCTTCCGCGCGCAATGCCTCGACGTACTCACGCACGAGGTCGCGTCCGACGTTCGCCACGGAAGTGAAGTCGGTGAGCTTCGAATCCCACAGGCAGAAGCCGTCATGGTGTTTCGTCGTGAGGACGACATAGCCCATGCCCGTCTCCTTCGCGGTGCGTGCGAGGGCTGCGGCGTCGAAGAGATCCGGATCGAAGTGCTCGAAGTACGGACGGTAGTCCTCATCCGTCAGACGCTCGTAGTTCTGCACCCATTCATGACGGGCAGCCCCGCTGTAGAGGCCGAAGTGGACGAACATCCCGAACCGGGCCCGGTCAAACCATTCCTGTCGCATGGCTCCCATCCTGACACAGACATCCGATGTCTGGCGTGATTTGGCGCAGACCACACGAAGAACGGGCGCCCCCGGAGGGACGCCCGTTCTTTCGTGAATCGAATCAGCGTGCCGCGCTGCCGTCGACGTAGTCCTCGTCCTGCTGCTTCCAGGCGAAGAGCGAACGCAGTTCCTTGCCGGTGACCTCGATCGGGTGCTGCTCCTCCTTGGCACGCAGTGCCAGGAACTCCTCCGCCCCGTTGTCCTGGTCATCGATGAAGCGCTTCGCGAAGGCGCCGGACTGGATGTCCGCGAGGACGCCCTTCATGCTCTCCTTGACGCGCTCGTCGATCACACGCGGGCCCGAGACGTAGTCGCCGAACTCAGCGGTGTCGGAGATCGACCAGCGCTGCTTGGCGATGCCGCCCTCCCACATCAGGTCCACGATGAGCTTGAGCTCGTGCAGCACCTCGAAGTACGCGATCTGCGGCTGGTAGCCCGCCTCGGTGAGCGTTTCGAAGCCCGCCTGCACGAGGTGGCTCACGCCACCGCAGAGCACGGCCTGCTCGCCGAACAGGTCGGTCTCGGTCTCTTCGGTGAAGGTCGTCTTGATGACGCCGGCGCGGGTGCCGCCGATGGCCTTCGCGTAGGAGAGGGCGAGGTCCCAGGCGTGACCCGATGCGTCGCGCTCGACCGCGATGATGTCCGGGATGCCCCGGCCGGCGACGAACTCGCGACGAACCGTGTGGCCCGGAGCCTTCGGCGCCACGAGGATCACGTCGACGCCCTCGGGCGCGTCGATGTAGCCGAAGCGGATGTTGAAGCCGTGGGCGAAGGCGAGCGTCTTGCCGGCGGTGAGGTTCGGCGCGATCGACTCGCTGTAGATGATGCGCTGGTGCTGGTCCGGCGCGAGGATCATGATGACGTCGGCCCACTCGGTGGCCTCCGCGACGGTCTTGACGGGGAAGCCCGCCTCTTCGGCCTTCGCAGCGGACTTGGAGCCCTCCTTGAGAGCGATGGCGACCTCGACGCCCGAGTCGCGCAGGTTCTGCGCATGCGCGTGGCCCTGCGAGCCATAGCCGACGATGGCGACCTTCTTGCCCTGGATCAGGGACAGGTCGGCGTCGGCGTCGTAGAAGATCTCGGTGCTCACTTTGTGTTTCTCCTTGTTCGTGACAGTGGTGCACGCCCTGCACGTCCGAGGACGGCGGGGCAGGTAGGTGTGATGGTCTGGAAGGTCAGCCGCGCAGGACGCGTTCGGTGATGCTCTTGCCGCCTCGTCCGATGGCGAGAAGACCGGACTGGGCGATCTCCTTGATCCCGAAGGGCTCGAGCGCGCGAAGCATCGCGTCGACCTTGCCCTTGTCGCCGGTGACCTCGATCACGAGGGCATCGGAAGCGTAGTCGACGACGGACGCACGGAAGAGGTTCACGACCTCGATCACGTTCGACCGGGTGGCGTTGTCGGTGCGCACCTTCACGAGCATGTGCTCGCGCTGCACGGACGTGGCGAAGTCGAGCTCGACGATCTTGATCACGTTGATCAGCTTGTTGAGCTGCTTCGTGACCTGTTCGAGCGGGAGCTCATCGACGTCGACGACCACCGTGATGCGCGAGATCCCGGGGACCTCGGTCACGCCGACGGCGAGGGAGTCGATGTTGAAGCCGCGGCGGGCGAAGAGCCCCGCGACACGGGTGAGAAGACCGGGGGTGTTCTCCACCAGCAGGCTCAGCACGTGGGTCGACATGGCTCAGTCCTCCTCGTCGAATGCGGGCGCGTGCTCGCGGGCGTACTGGACATAGCTGTTGCTGACTCCCTGGGGGACCATCGGCCACACCATCGAGTCGGCGCTCACGACGAAGTCGATCACCACGGGGCGGTCGTTCGTCTCGAGTGCGAGCTGGATGGCGGCGTCCACCTCTTCTTCCTTCTCCACGCGGATCGCGAGGCAGCCGTAGGCCTCGGCGAGCTTCACGAAGTCGGGGATGCGGATCGTGCCGTGCCCGGTGTTGAGGTCGGTGTTGGAGTGGCGACCGTCGTAGAACAGCGTCTGCCACTGGCGGACCATGCCCAGCGAGGAGTTGTTGATGATCGCGACCTTGATCGGGATGTTGTTGATCGCGCAGGTCGCGAGTTCCTGGTTGGTCATCTGGAAGCAGCCGTCACCGTCGATCGCCCAGACGGCGCGGTCGGGTTCGGCGACCTTCGCGCCCATCGCCGCGGGGACCGAGTAGCCCATCGTCCCGGCACCGCCGGAATTCAGCCAGGCGTTCGGGCGCTCGTACTTGATGAACTGCGCGGCCCACATCTGGTGCTGTCCGACGCCAGACGCGTAGATGCCCTCGGGTCCCGTGAGCTCACCGATCCGCTGGATGATGTGCTGCGGGGCCAGGAGCCCGTCGGTCGTCGGAGCGTAGCCGAGCGGGAACTCGGTGCGCAGGCCGTCGAGGTATGACCACCACTCCGCGATGTCGGGCTTCACGCCCGCGGTCGCTCCGCGGAAAGCCGTGTCGAGATCGGTGAGCACATCGCGCACATCACCGACGATCGGCACGTCGGCGGTTCGGATCTTGGAGATCTCCGCGGGATCGATGTCGACGTGCACGACCTTGGCGTTGGGGGCGAAGAGCGCAGCCTTGCCCGTCACGCGATCGTCGAACCGTGCACCGAGGGACACCAGGAGATCGGCCTCCTGCAGCGCCAGCACAGCGGGAACCGTGCCGTGCATGCCCGGCATCCCGAGGTGCTGCGGGTGCGAGTCGGGGAATGCACCGCGCGCCATCAGCGTGGTGACGACCGGAGCGCCCGTGGACTCCGCGAGTTCGAGCAGCTCGGCTGCCGCCCGGCCGCGGATCACGCCGCCGCCGACGTACAGGACGGGCTTCTTGGCCTCGGCGAGGAGGCTCGCAGCCGCTTGGATCTGCTTGCCGTGCGCCTTGGTGACCGGGCGGTAGCCGGGGAGGTCGATCTTGGGCGGCCACACGAACGGTGCCGTGGCCTGCTGCGCATCCTTCGTGATGTCGACGAGGACGGGTCCGGGACGACCGGTGCCCGCGATCTCGTAGGCCGCGGCGATCGCACCCGGGATGTCGGCGGCGTCCTTCACCAGGAAGGAGTGCTTCGTGATCGGCATCGTGATGCCCACGATGTCGGCCTCCTGGAACGCGTCGGTTCCCATCAACGTCGAGAACACCTGACCGGTGATGGCCAGCAGCGGCACCGAGTCCATGTAGGCGTCGGCGATCGCCGTGACCAGGTTCGTCGCTCCGGGACCGGACGTCGCGATGCACACGCCCACCTTCCCGGAGGCCGAGGCATAGCCCTCGGCGGCGTGACCGGCGCCCTGCTCGTGCCGCACCAGGATGTGGCGGAGCTCGGAGGCGTCCATGAGCGGGTCGTACACCGGCAGGATCGCTCCTCCCGGAAGCCCGAACACGTCGGTGACACCGAGCAGCTCGAGCGAGCGCACCACGGCCTCGGCGCCGGTGATCTCCGGCGCAGACGTTGGACGAGCGGGCGGCCTCGGCACGGCCGGGGCGGAATCAGCAGTCATGAGTTTCCTTCTGATGATCTCTGGAGGACGCCGGATGCCGGAGCGTCCGGGTCAGCCGGTGGTCGCTCCCTCGGCGGCGGACCGCACGAGGCGCGAGTACTTGGCAAGAACGCCTCGGGTGTAGCGCGGGGGAAGCGGCTCCCAGCCGGAACGGCGGGAGGCGAGCTCTGCGTCATCGACGAGTAGATCGAGAGTGCGAGCTGCGATATCGACCCGTATCAGATCACCATCGCGCACGAAGGCGATAGGACCTGCGTCCACCGCTTCGGGTGCTATGTGGCCGATGCACAGGCCGGTTGTGCCGCCTGAGAATCGTCCGTCCGTCAAGAGTAGTACATCTTTTCCGAGCCCCGCGCCCTTGATGGCCGCGGTGATGGCGAGCATCTCCCGCATACCCGGTCCACCCTTGGGGCCTTCGTAGCGGATGACGATGACGGTGCCGGGCTCGATCTCCCCGTCGGCGACCGCATCCATGGCGGCGCGCTCGCGCTCGAACACGCGGGCGGGCCCCTCGAACACCGCGGCGTCGAAGCCCGCGGTCTTCACGACAGCGCCCTCCGGTGCGAGTGAGCCGTGCAGGATCGTCAGGCCGCCGGTCGCGTGGATCGGGTTGTCGAACGTGTGGATGACCTCGCCGTCGATCGGCATGGGGTCGAGGTCCGCGAGGTTCTCGGCCAGCGTCTTGCCGGTGACGGTGAGAGCGTCGCCGTGCAGCAGCCCCTCATCGAGCATCGCCTTCATGATCACCGGAATGCCGCCGTGACGGTCGACGTCGTTCATGACGTACTTGCCGAACGGCTTCATGTCGGCGACGTGCGGGACCTTGTCCCCGATGCGGTTGAAGTCGTGCAGGCTCAGCTCGACGTCGGCCTCGCGGGCGATCGCGAGCAGGTGCAGCACGACGTTGGTGGAGCCGCCGAGAGCCATCGCCAGCGCGATCGCGTTCTCGAACGACTCCTTGGTCAGGATGTCGCGGGTCGTGATGCCCTGGCGGAGCAGGTTGACGACGGCCTCGCCCGAGCGGTGCGCGAAGTAGTCGCGACGACGGTCCGCGGCGGGCGGCGCGGCGGATCCGGGAAGGCTGAGACCGAGGGCTTCGGCGACCGAGGCCATCGTGTTCGCGGTGTACATGCCACCGCAGGCTCCTTCACCGGGAGCGATCGCGCACTCGATGCGCTTGAGGTCCTCTTCGCTCATGAGACCGGCACGGCACGCCCCGACCGCTTCGAACGAGTCGATGATCGTGACGTCCTTCTCGGTGCCGTCCGAGAGCTTGACCCACCCCGGGGCGATCGAACCGGCATAGAGGAAGACACTGGAGAGGTCGAGGCGTGCACTGGCCATGAGCATGCCCGGGATCGACTTGTCGCAGCCGGCGAGCAGGACGGAGCCGTCCAGACGCTCGGCCATCATGACCGTCTCGACCGAGTCGGCGATGACCTCGCGGGACACGAGCGAGAAGTGCATGCCCTCGTGGCCCATCGAGATGCCGTCCGAGACGGAGATCGTGCCGAACTGCAGCGGGTACCCGCCGCCGGAGTGCACGCCTTCCTTCGCTCCCTGAGCGAGCCTGTCGAGGCTCAGGTTGCAGGGCGTGATCTCGTTCCAGCTCGAGGCGATGCCGATCTGCGGCTTGTCCCAGTCCGCGTCCCCCATGCCGACGGCACGGAGCATACCGCGGGAGGTCGTGGCCTCGATGCCGTCGGTGACGACGCGGCTGCGGGGCTTGATGTCGATGGGCGCGCTGCTGGCAGGATCATGCGAGGACATGACGGAAGTCTATTGCCGCGCGGCGGTGCGTTCGTCCGCCAACGCCTCCAGAAGCTCGGCGATCTGTTGTGGAGTGTCCACACGCAGGGTCGCAGCGCTCTCCCCCGGGCCCACCCGCACACCGAGATCGTCCGGTCCCAGCACGCGCATCGCGTCCTCATCGGTCACGTCGTCGCCCGCGAACAGGATGCCGGTGGCGTCGAAGCGCTCCCGCAAAGCGGTCATCGCGGCGTCCTTGCCCTCCGTGCGCGAGGAGAACTCCAGCACACGGTGCCCTGCCCGACGACGCCAGTGCGGGAAGCGCTCGGCGACCAGCGCATCGATCTCGGCGAAGACGCGCTCCTCCGTCTCGCGATTGGCGCGCCGGGTGTGCACACCCATACCGAACGTCTTCGGCTCGAACTCGGCACCCTCGTAGCGCGCGATGATCGGCTTCGCGGCGGCCCAGAGCTCTTCCCGGGTGCCGTCCTCGTCGAAGCCGTCATGGACGGCGTCGGGGTCATCGCCGGGGAACCAGTACTGGGCACCGTGCGAGCCCGCCAGTGCGATCGCGGAGTCATCCGTGTGCTCGGTGATCACGCGCAGATCGTGCATGCTGCGTCCGGAGACGTAGGCGACGACCGTGTCGGGCAGCGCCGCGAGTCGCTCGACCTGGACGGCGACTTCGGGGAGCGCACGCGCGGCCATCGGGTCGGGCACCAGGGGTGATGCGGTGCCGTCGAAGTCGAGGGCGACGACCAGCCGAGGCGTCGCCGCCAGCGCGCTCAGGTCTTCGTCCGCGGTTCCGGGGGTCCAGGGGCGCGTCACAGCTTCTCCAATCCGCGGGGCGTACCCCGTGTCTCCATTGCGAGGTCGATCAGCGCGCACGCACTTCGGCGAGCGCGGCCAGGAACGAGGAGGACCAGGCGTTGACGTCGTTGTCCAGCACACGCCTGCGAAGTGATCTCATGCGTCGTCCCTGGTCGGCAGGAGACATCTCCACCGCGGTCATGATCGCGTCCTTGAGGCCCTCGATGTCGTGCGGATTGACCCGCACGGCCTGTCGGAGCTCGTCCGCGGCACCGGTGAACTCGCTCAGCACCAGCACACCGCGGTCGTCCACACGGGTCGCGACGTACTCCTTCGCGACGAGGTTCATGCCGTCACGGAGAGCGGTGACCAGCATCACGTCCGCGGCGAGGTAAAGCGCGACCATCTCTTCGCGCGGGTACCCCTGGTGCAGATAGCGGATGGCGGAATGCCCGACCGTGTCGGTGTCGCCGTTGATGCGGCTGACCGCGAGCTCGATCTCGTCTCGCAGGTGCACGTATGCGTCCACGCGCTCCCTGCTGGGGCTCGCGACCTGGACCAGCGTCACGTCCTCGATCTTGAGACGCCCTTCCGCGAGCAGCTCCCCGTAGGCCTTGATGCGATGGCGGATGCCCTTGGTGTAATCGAGGCGGTCGACGCCGAGCAGGATGCGCTTCGGGTTGCCGAGGCTGGCGCGGATCTCCGCTGCACGGGCACGGATGTCCGCGCGTCCCGCGAGTTCGAGGTAGGGCGCGGTGTCGATCGAGATCGGGAAGGCCTTGGCCAGAGCCGGCCTCACGCCGTCGCCTTCGGGGACGGAGACGTTGGGCCCCTTCACCTCGTAGCGGAGCCGGCGGCGGACGGCCGTCAGGAAGTAGGTGGCGTCCTGAGCGCGTTGGAACCCGATCACGTCGGCACCGAGCAGCCCACGGAGCACCTGGTCACGCCACGGCAGCTGCGCGTACAGCCCGTGAGCGGGGAAGGGAATGTGGTGGAAGTACCCGATCGTCACGTCGGGCCGGATCTCGCGCACCATCTGCGGGACGAGCTGCAGCTGGTAGTCGTGCACCCAGACCGTGCCGCCCTCGGCCACCGCGGACGCCGCCGCCTGCGCGAATCGACGGTTGACGGTGACGTAGGCCTCCCACCATTCACGGTGATACTGCGGGGGCGCGATCACGTCATGGTAGAGCGGCCAGATCGTGTCGTTCGCGAAGCCCTCGTAGTACTCCGCGACCTCCTGCGCGCTCAGCGGGACCGGGACCAGTTCGATGCCACCGGCTTCGAACGGGGCCAACTCGACATCGGCCTGACCGGCCCAGCCGACCCAGGCACCGTGCACGTTGCGCATCATCGGCTCGAGAGCGGCAACGAGTCCTCCCGGCGACGTCCGCCAGACCTCCTCGCCGTCAGGCCCCTCCACCCGATCGACGGGCAGCCGGTTGGCGACGACGACGAAATCTGCAGCTGCCAAGGGGGCTCCTCACACCAGGGGGTTGAGTCCAACTTACCCAGGTTGGCGTGACTCTGCCGCGCGGTGTCAGACCGTCACGGACAGACGACGCCGCTCACCGCTGAGAACCCAGTTGGCGGCCCCGGCCGCGAACGTGATGAAAGCGGCGACCATCGGCAGGAGGAGAGCGGCGGAGGTGCCGATGCTCTCGGCGATCTCTCCGGTGACGGCTGCGCCGATGGACTGCCCCACGACGACGCCGGAGCCCAGCATCGTCATGACGGTCGCGGAGCGACCGAGCGGGCTGCGGGCGGCACCGAAGCTGTACTGGGTCACGAGAGTCGGGCCGATGCCGATGCCCATGATCGCGAGAGCCAGGACCATCGCGCCCGGCGAATCGACGACGCTCAGCAGGAGCGTGCCGACGAACAGGATTCCGGAGAAGACCAGCCAGCGCGCGCGCAGCGAGAACGCGGGCGGCAGCCAGGCCACGCCCAGGGCGAGCAGGGCGGAGCCGACCCCCATCACGCCGTAGAGAAGGCCGGCCTGCTCCGGAGCACCCCGATCCGCCATGAACGAGGTGAGCGAGGTGAGCATGGCTCCGAAGAACATCCCGACGCCGAGGATACCGACGACGACGATCAGCAGCCGCGGGCGGAACAGCTCCGAAACGGCCGAGGGCGCTCTCCCGTCGGCGTCACGGTCCTGCGAGACATGGCGGCCGCTTGGGTGGAGGGCGAACGCCCCGACGAACACGACGGTGAGAACGGCGGCACCGACCAGCGGCGCCCACGGCGAGATCGCCGACGCCAGGATGCCGACCAGGAACGGGCCGAACACGAAGACGGTCTCGTCGGCGGCGGACTCGTACGCCATCGTGCCGGACACCGTGCGATCACGTCGGGCCTCCGGCATCCGGTCCCGGATGATCGTGACCAGTCGTGAGCGCGAGAGCGGAGCGACCTGCGGCGCCGTCGCACCGATGCCGACCGCGGCGAGCAGTACGAAGCCGTCCGCGGCCGTGCCGTAGACCACGAACGTGAAGAGCAGGAGCATCGCGCCGTTCGCCAGCGCGAGGATGACGAGCACCGCACGCTGGCCGAATCGGTCGGCGGCAGCGCCGAGCAGAGGCCCGAAGCACGCTGTGCCCAATCCGACGGCAGCCGACGTCAGGCCTCCGAGCGAGAGGGATCCGCGCGCGGAGACGACGACCGTCAGCACGCCGACGACCATCATCGCGAAGGGCAGACGTGCGATGAAGGCGATGAGGAAGTACGGGAGGCCCGCGATGCGGAGGAGGCTCGGGCTCTGCGGGGCGGAGTTCGGTGATGCGGGTGCGTGTGTCATGGCTCTCGCGCGTCGATGACGCGATGTCGGGTGCCGCCGCTGTCCGCCGGATTGCCGGCGGCCGGTAGATACACGGTGTGTGCGGCCGCGGGCGAGCCGCGACGCACCCAGGATAGCGGATGTGGACGAGGAAAGCCCGGGAATCCGCCAGTGCAGGGAGGGTCTATCCTGGGCGGCACCCGTCTCACGCTGCCGCTCCCGAGGAGGATGCCGTTGCCCACCACCGCCCCTGTCGCCGCGGCGACCGTCCCGCTTCCCTCACGCTCGCAGCGGGCCGGAACGGCCAAGACTTCCCCGGTGCGTGACCTGCTCGCACTCACCGAGCGGCCGGAGGTCATCTCGTTCGCCGGGGGTCTCCCCGCCCCCGAGCTCTTCGACATGGACGGCATCCGTGCTGCGTTCGACGCCGTCCTGGCCTCTCCCGGTGTGCTGCAGTACTCCACGTCGGAAGGCGACCCGCGGTTGCGGGAAGAGGTCGCGCGGCGCTATTCGATCGACGGACTGCCCACCGCCGCATCCGATCTGATCATCACAACGGGTTCGCAGCAGGGACTCGGACTGCTCGCGACGACACTGCTCGACCCCGGAGACACGATCCTCGTGGAGGAGCCCTGCTATCTCGCCGCCCTGCAGACGTTCGCGCTGGCGGGGGCGCACGTGGTGGGCGTTCCCGCGAACGGTGATGACCTGGATCTCGAGGCGCTGGACCGACTGGCGTCGACGCACGGCCCGAAGTTCTTCTACACCGTGCCCACGTTCCAGAATCCGACGGGCCGAACACACGGGGTCGAGGCCCGCAGACGCATCGCGGAGATCGCGAGGAACCGAGGATTCCGCATCATCGAAGACGAGCCGTACCGCCAACTGAGGTATTCGGGTGAGCCCCTCCCCTCGCTGGCCGAGCTCGCACCCGAGCACGTCGTCAGCCTCGGCAGCTTCTCGAAGGTGATCGCTCCCGGCCTGCGAATCGGGTGGATCCGCACGACGGCCGACATCCGCTCGACCGTGACGATCGCCAAGCAGGCAGCCGATCTGCACACCTCGACCATCGATCAAGCGGCGGCCGCCCACTACCTCGTCTCCGGTCGCAGTGAGCCCGCGCTCGACCGGATCCGCGACGCGTACGCCGCCCGCCGCGACGCGATGCTCGAGGCGCTGCCGACCGCGCTGCCCGAGGGCAGCACGTGGACTCGACCGGACGGCGGCATGTTCGTCTGGGTCCGCCTTCCGGAGGGCTCCGACGCCACGGCAGCGCTCAGGAGAGCGCTGGCTCGGGACGTCGCGTTCGTCCCCGGCATGTCGTTCTCCTCCGGCACCCCGGATCCACGGACGTTGCGCCTGTCCTTCACGACCTACTCCCCTGCCAGGATCCGGGAGGGCTTGTCAAGGCTCGGTGCGACATGGGGTGCGGACGGGTAGCGTAAAGGGATGCGCTACCTCTTCAGCACCGGACTCGTCGCTGCGATCTCCGCGGGTGTCTCCCTGCTGCGCGGCACCCGCGAACAGCCCATCACCTGGCGCGCCCTTCTGTCGTGGCTGAGCTGGGGCATCACGATGGCTCTGGCGATCGGAGCCGTCGTCGACATGAACCGTGAACGTCGCGGTGTGCTCGTCGATGCCGACTCGCCGCAGTCGGTCAAGAAGGCGAAGAAGGCCCAGCGGCTCCAGTTCCGTTCGCAGAAGGCTCTCGCCGACACGCAGGACCACGCCCAGGACGCACGGCGCTGAGTCCGAGCGCCCTGGACGGACACATCAGCGTGTGAGGATCAGCGCTTCGCCCTGACCGCCTCCCCCGCAGAGTCCGACGGCAGCAGTTCCTCCGCCTCGACGTACGAGTTCGTGCACCGCATGGACCACGAGACGGTTACCGGAGGCCCCGATCGGGTGGCCGATCGCGATGCCCCCTCCGTGGATGTTCACGATGCCCTCATCCAGTCCGAGCTCGGTCTGCGAGCGTGCCACGACAGCGCCGAAGGCCTCATTGATCTCCACGACATCGAGATCCGCGGGCGTGATGCCCTGCTTCTGACAGGCGCGCTCGATCGCGCGCGCCGGCTGCGCCTGCAGCGAGTTGTCCGGTCCGGCGGTCTGACCGCTCGCCCCCACCCGGGCCAGGACGGGCCAGCCCTTCGCCTCCGCCGTGCGCCGCGTGGTGACGATCACGGCCGATGCGCCGTCGGAGATCTGGGACGAGTTCCCCGCGGTGATCGAACCGCCCTCGGCGAAGGCGGCACGCAGTCCGGCCAGGGTGTCGACCGTGGTGTCGGGACGGACCCCCTCGTCTTTCGTGACCCGCAGCGGCTCTCCCCGGCGCTGCGGCACCTCCACCGTCACGATCTCCGCATCGAAGACTTCCGCTTCCTGCGCGGCGGCCGCGCGCTGGTGCGACAGCGCGGCGACGCGATCCTGCGCCTCCCGGGTGAGCTCGAAACGGGCGTTGTGGCGTTCCGTGGACGCGCCCATGCTCTCGCGGTCGTACGCATCGGTGAGACCGTCGTAGGCCATGTGGTCGAGGACCTCGACGCTCCCGTACGTCCAGCCGTCGCGCGAGCCCATGAGCATGTGCGGCGCCCGCGTCATCGATTCCATCCCCGCTGCCACGACCACGTCCGCGTCGCCCGTGGCGATCATCCGCGCCGCGTCGATGATGGCCGTCAATCCGGACAGACACACCTTGTTGACCGAGTGGGCCGGCACATCCCAGCCGATGCCCGCGCCGATCGCCGCCTGGCGCGCCGCGTTCTGCCCCGAGCCCGCAGCCAGCACCTGCCCCACGATCACCGCGTCGATGTCGGCCGGATCGACCGAAGCCTGCGCGAGCGCGCCACGGATCGCGAAGGATCCGAGCTGCGGCGCCGTGAAGGCGGCCAGTTGTCCCTTCAGCCGCCCCTGCGGCGTACGGGCCGCGGAGACGATGACGATGTCGTTCTCGGTGTCGTTCATGGTGCAGGGGTCCTTCCCTCGAGGAGATCCGGGTGGATGGTGAGCGGGGGCTGTGTCGCGTCGACGACCTCGTCGACGGTGACGCCGGGCGCCGTCTCGACGAGGACGAGCCCCTCCTCCGTGACGTCGATCACGGCCAGGTCGGTGATGATCCGATCGACCACCGCACGACCGGTCAACGGGAGCGTGCATTCGTCGACGATCTTGGCCGAGCCGTCCTTCGCGACGTGCTCCATGAGCACGATGACGCGCGCTGCGCCGTGAACGAGATCCATGGCGCCACCCGGCCCCTTGACCATCTTGCCCGGGATCATCCAGTTCGCGAGATCACCGGCGGCAGACACCTGCATGGCGCCGAGGACGGCGGCGTCGATCTTCCCGCCGCGGATCATGCCGAAGCTCGTGGCCGAGTCGAAGAAGGCGGCGCCCGGGAGGGTCGTGACGGTCTCCTTGCCGGCGTTGATCAGGTCGGGGTCGACGGCCTCTTCCCGGGGGTAGGGCCCGACGCCGAGGATGCCGTTCTCCGACTGCAGCACGACCGTGGTCCCGGCAGGCACATGGTTGGGCACGAGCGTGGGCAGACCGATCCCGAGGTTCACGTAGGCACCGTCCGGGAGTTCGGCTGCGGCTCGGGCAGCCATCTGGTCTCGCGACAGTGCCATCTCAGGCTCCTTCCACGGCGACGGTCCGCCGTTCGATGCGCTTGGGGATATCGGTGCCGACCTCGACGATGCGATGCACGAAGACTCCGGGGAGGTGGATGCTGTCGGGGTCGAGCTCGCCCGGCTCCACGAGTCGTTCGACCTGCGCGATGCAGATCCGGCCCGCCATCGCGGCGAGGGGATTGAAGTTGCGTGCCGCCTTGTTGAAAACGAGGTTGCCGTGGCGATCGCCTTGCGCCGCGTGCACGAGCGCGAAGTCGGTGACGATGGCCTCTTCCAGGACGAACTCCTGGGGCACGCCGTCCACGTCGAACGCGCGGACGTCCTTGGCGGGAGAGGCGACGGCGATCGAGCCATCCGAGTTGTATCGACGAGGCAGACCACCCTCCGCGACCTGGGTGCCCACACCGGTCTGCGTGTAGAAGGCCGCGATGCCCGAGCCGCCTGCCCGCAGCTTCTCGGCCAGGGTCCCTTGAGGCGTGAGCTCGAGTTCGAGCTCGCCGCTCAAGAACTGGCGCTCGAACTCCTTGTTCTCCCCCACATAGGACGACGTCATCTTCCGGATGCGCTGCGCGGCCAGCAGGACCCCGAGCCCCCAGTCGTCGACGCCGCAGTTGTTGCTCACGACGCTGAGGTCCTTCGTCCCCTGTGCCAGCAGTGCCTCGATCAAGGCGATCGGATTGCCGGACAGGCCGAAGCCGCCGACGGCCAGCGAGGCGCCGTCCGGGATGTCGGCGACGGCTTCGGCCGGTGACGCCCATTGTTTGTCGATCACGTCTGCTCCTTCGAAAGCGTGCGTGTCTCCAGCTTCCCCCTCTCCCGGCGCCCGGGGGCAGTCCGTTCTTGTGATGTGGTCACATCCGGAGGTAGCGTCCACAATATGGAATCCCCCGACCGTTCCGTCCCCGGCGCACAGGCGATCGCCCGAGCGGCACGCCTCCTCCGCCTCGTGACGTCTTCCGGCGTGGACGGCGCGAGCCTGCACGACCTCGCCCGCGCCGCCGACCTGTCCCGCTCGACCGCGCACCGCCTCCTGAGCGCACTGAGGGCCGAGGGGCTCGTCGATCGAGACGAGGACAGCACGCTCTGGATGCCCGGCCCTGAGCTGTTCCTCATGGGGTCCGTGGCGGCGGCGCGCTACGACGTGACCGCGCTCGCACGGGACATCGTGCGCTCACTGGCCGTCAAGACCGAGGAGAGCGCGTTCTTCTCGGTGCGCCGTGCGGACGAGACGGTGTGCCTGCTGCGCGAGGAAGGCTCGTTCCCGATCCGCTCCTTCGTCCTGAGCGAAGGAGTCCGGTTCCCCCTCGGTGTGGCGAGTGCAGGGCTCGCGATCCTGGCTTTCCTTCCTGACCACGATGTGGACGCGTACCTCGGCCGGCACCCCGAGCTCGAGAGCGGGTGGGGGCGGGCACACGGCCCCTCCGCTCTGCGCACCCGCCTGACCGAGACGAAGGAGCGCGGATACTCGGTGAACCCCGGCCTGATCGTCGAGGGCAGCTGGGGCATCGGCGCGGCCGTCTTCGATCGCAGCGGGCGACCGGAGTGGGCATTGAGCCTGACGGGCGTGGAGTTCCGATTCGGCCCCGATCGTCTGGCCGAGCTCGGGCGAACCCTTCTCGCGCACGCCCACCAGCTCTCCGCCCGGATCGCCGGCGCCCGACGCTAGATCCAGTTACATACCATCGGGTATATACTCGCTGGTATGAATCGCTCGGATGTCATCCCCTCACTGGTGCTCTCGGGATATGCCCTCGGACGCATCGCCGCTCAGGATGCCGGCAACGAGGCACCCGCTGCACAGTGGCGAGTGCTGAGCCTTCTGGAGCAGTCAGGATCGCGACGTGTGGGAGAGCTCGCCGCTGCCGCCCGCACGACCCAGCCCGGGATGACCCGGCTCATCGGGGGCCTGGAACGCGAGGGACTCGTCCTCCGCTCCCCCGACGCCGACGATTCCCGCGCGACCGTCGTCGACATCACGCCGCAGGGCGCCGCCGCCATCGATGCGTGGCGTGCGGAGTTCCGGGAGACGCTGGCGCCCCGATTCGCTGCGTTGAGCGAGGAGGACTGGTCGGCTCTCACTCGTGCGGCGGAGATCCTCGCCGCACACACCGCCACAGAACGAACAGGAGAATCTCGGTGAACACCCCCACCACCTCATCGGTGTGGAAGCAGCCCGCGCAGGTCTGGGCGGTCGCGTTCGCGTGCGTGGTCGCTTTCATGGGCATCGGCCTCGTCGATCCCATCCTTCCCGCGATCGCCGATTCGCTCCAGGCGTCTCCGGTCGAGACGGAACTGCTGTTCACCAGCTACCTCCTCGTCACCGGGCTCGCGATGCTCGTCACCAGCTGGATCTCCAGCCGGATCGGCGCCAAAGCGACCCTGCTGATCGGCCTCGCACTGATCGTGGTCTTCGCGCTCCTCTGCGCCGTGAGCGGCAGCGTCGACGCGGTCATCGGCTTCCGTGCCGGATGGGGGCTCGGAAACGCGCTGTTCATCTCGACGGCGCTCGCGACCATCGTGGGCGCGGCGTCCGGCGGGAGCAGCGCGGCGATCATCCTGTACGAAGCGGCGCTCGGCCTCGGCATCGCCGTGGGCCCTCTGCTCGGCGGCATCCTCGGCGAGCAGAGCTGGAGGGGACCGTTCTTCGGCGTCGTCGTGCTGATGGCGATCGCCTTCGTGGCCGTGCTCGTGTTGCTCCGCGGTCCGGGTGAGAAGAGGGTGCCGGTGCCGTTCTCCGCTCCGTTCACCGCACTGCGTCGCCCGGCACTCGCGACCCTCGCGATCGCTGCGCTGTTCTACAACATCGGCTTCTTCGTGCTGCTGGCCTTCTCGCCGTTCCCCCTCGGCTTCGGCGCGCTCGGCATCGGTCTCACTTTCTTCGGATGGGGAGTCGCCCTCGCCGTCACGAGTGTTTGGGTGGCCCCCGTGCTGATGCGTCGGATACCGCGCACCCGCATCATCCTTCTCGTCCTCCCCTTGCTCGCGGCCGATCTGGTCGTCGCCGGGCTCGTGGTCGGGAGCGCACCGGCCCTGGTGGCGTGCATCGTCATCGGCGGCCTGCTGCTCGGTGTGATGAACACCGTGCTCACCGAGGCTGTGATGGAGGCCACCGATCTCCCGCGCTCGGTCGCGTCCTCTGCGTACTCGGCCGTGCGCTTCCTCGGAGGTGCGATGGCGCCTCCGATCGCCGCCCTGCTGTGGCACGCGTTCAACGCGACGGTGCCGTACCTCTTCGCGGCGGTGTCCGTGTTGCTCGCCGCGCTGACCGTGTTCCTCGGTCGACGCGTTCTCGCACACATCGACGACGAGCCGCAGGACACCGCCACCGAGGATGCGGCCGCGATCCTCGTCGGCGACGCCGGCTGACCAGGAGGACAGGCGGCGGAGCAGCATTGGATATCGTGGGGCGATGAGCGAAGGCACCCTCCTCCCGGAACGCAGCAGGCTCGTGCAGCAGCACCTGGCGGATGCGGGCGTCGACACCACGATCCGCGTCCTTCCCGACTCGGCGCGCACGGCGGCCGAAGCGGCGGCCGCGATCGGATGTGACGTCGCGGCGATCGCGAACAGCCTGGTGTTCCTCGCCGACGGCGAACCCGTCCTCGTCATGACCAGCGGCGGACACCGCGCGGACTTCGCCGTCCTGACCGAGAGCATCGGGGCGGTAGAGGTCTCGATGGCACCGGCGTCCATGGTCCGCGCCGCTACCGGCCAGGCGATCGGCGGCGTGGCGCCCGTCGGACACCCCGCGCCGCTGCGCACCTTCCTCGACGAGGCGCTCCAGGATCACGATGAGCTCTGGGCTGCGGCCGGCCACCCGCACACCGTGATGCCCCTCACCTTCGAGCAGCTTCAGGTGATCACGAACGGGGCTGTCATCCCCGTCGCGTAGCACGGGTCGACCGAGCTGCGTCTCGCTCCTGGCGTCGGCGGGCCCGTGCCCCAGCGAACACCGTCAGAGCGATGCCGAGCAGGAGCGCTGCTCCACCGCCCCAGAGGTATCCCGCCGGCACGTCTCCACCGGTTGTGGCCAGTGATCCCTGCCCCGTCAGCGGAAGCTCGTTCGGCGGGGTGACCGCGTCGGGCGGGGTGCCCGTGTCGGGCGTGGTCGGCGGAACCACCGGCGGCGTCACTGTGGCGGTGTTCGTGAGCGTGATCGCGATGGCCGCACCCCCGCCGATCGTGAACTGGGCTGACCCATCAGCCCGCCCGCTGACGCCGCTGCCGGAGAACACAGGCGTACCCCACTCGACCCCCTCGACGGCCGGAGGCGTGAGCTCCACGAGGGTGACGACGGTACCCGCAGGCAACGGAATTCGAGACGTCGCCTCTCCTGCAGCCACCGTGAGCGTCCGCTCCACCGCCGGTTCGCCGTAGCTGTAGCGGACCGTGTAGACCGCGTCGGCCGGAACCTCCGACGAGCCCGATCCTTCGAGAACCTTGGTCAGCGTGAAGTCACCCGACGCGCTGCCGTCGCCTGTGCCCCCGCCCGTGACGCGCCAGGCCAGGTCATTCCGCAGCGTGAGACCGTTCACGTCGGCCACGTTCCCGTAGGTAGCGCCGGCGGCCTGCGAACTCGGCACGGTGAAGTACTTGACGAAGTAGGTGCGCGTCGGGTCGATCGGCCCGGGGATCACGAGATCGAACCCCGTTCCCTCCGCGTTCCAGCCGCCGGTCCAGTTCGACACGTCCTTGGCGTCCTGGTCGAGTCCGTCCGTGCTCCAGACGACGAGCGCCCCATCTTCGTTGTGATGCTCCGCGAACTGGTCGTCAGCCGTGGTCAGCATGTCGTGGATGACGAGGGAATCGACGTTCTGGAACTGTGCGCCGGGAAGGACCAGCTGCCACGCGATCCTGCCGTCGGCCGTCTGCCATGACCACTTCTGCGGTTCCGTGGGCAAGGGCGACGCCGGACCGATCCCGCCACCGGGGACCTCGACGGGCGTGATCTTGCCGTCGACGACGAACTCCACCGTGCTCTCGGTCGTCTGTTCGTCAGCGCTGGCTGCGAACCACAGCGATCCGTTGACCCCCGTGCGTCCGTTCACGAAGTCTGTGAGCGTGCAGGTGACGACGGGAGCGGCGTCGGCGCTCACTGTGCATTCGGCGACGGTCTGACTCGGATCCTCGACGGACGGCACCGAGAATGTCATTCCGGCGCGTCCGAGCTGGCTCGGGAGCGTGAATCCGAACGTCTGCCCGCCGACGGCGCCGTCCGGCACCGCCCACTCGGCATCGACACGGATCTGCTGGTACTGCGTGACCGATGATCCACCGTTCGTCGTCGTGACGGTGATCGATGCCGCGTCGATGGCCGCGAGATAGTCGTACTCCGCGGCTGTCGCCGCTCCTGCGCCCACGAAAGTCATGACAGCGGTGAGCGCTGTCGCGGCGATGGCCGTGATGGTCGTTCGGCGTGCGCGCGTACGTCCAGGATGTGTGTTCACGTTGCTCCCCAGTTCTCTTGATGTGCCACACCCCGGATCCTGCTGTCACACAGCAGCGCATCCCTACGAGGTGCGGCTTATCCCCCACGGGGAGAGACGACGTCCTGTCGATTCCGTTACGCGAGTTCCCGGAAATCCGTCTCGACGTCTTCGCGAGCGACGAAAGCTCCGGAACCGCTCGCGGGCCTAGGATCGAAACGACCACCACGGGAAGGGCACGCCCATGAGGCATCGACCATGAGAGATGTGACGCGGCGTGGATTGGCTCTGTCACTTCTCCTCAGCGGCGTCGCAGGGTACGTCGACGCCATCGGATTCATTGAAACCGGCGGGCTGTTCGTCTCGTTCATGAGCGGCAACTCGACTCAGGCCGGTGTCGATGTCGTCGAGCGGGGTCTGGCCGCTTCGTTCCTTCCGCTCACGCTGGTCGCCGCGTTCGTCATAGGCGTCGCCGCAGGGGCGCTGATCGGCGGGCAAGGGCGCCGGCGCGCATGGGCCATCACTGCGTCCGGGACCGCGGTCGCACTGAGCTCCTGCCTCGCAGCCCTTGCGCCGACGGGACCGGCCCGCTTCTGGCTGCTCTCCTTCGCTATGGGCGCGCTCAACACCCTGTACCTGTCCGAGGGGCGTGCTCGCGTCCCGATCACCTATGCAACCGGGACCTTGGTCAGCTTGGGACTGTCGGTCGCGGCGCTGCTCACCGGACGGTCGCGCACCGCTTGGCAGCGACCTCTCCTATTATGGGGTTCGCTGGCAGGAGGAGCCGTTGTCGGTGCCACGGCGCACAGGCTCGGAAGCGGGCTCGCTCTCCTCTTTGCTGCGATCGTGCTGGGCATCGCTGCGGCCGGACTCGCCATGCATCGCGGCGGTAGACGGCAACACGCGAGCGACTGATCTGGCGTGGCCTCCGCCCGCTCGATCACGGCAGGAGCGTCGCGCATCGGCCGCATGCTCAAGGAGCAGAAAAGCCCCGGTAGATGGCGAGATCTACAGGGGCTGATCCGTGCACCCCCTGGGACTTGAACCCAGAACCCACTGATTAAGAGTCAGTTGCTCTGCCGATTGAGCTAGAGGTGCGTGGCCCGGGAGAACCCCGACCGAGGAATTACATTACCAGCCGACGGACCCCATGTGAAATCGGGGTCGCCTCGGGCGCGCCGCCGCCGACTCACGCGGAAACCTGGCCGTTCGACACTCTGGCCACGCCGTCGTGACGACTATTCTGAGACCGTGACCGACTCCCCCCTCACTGACTCCCTTCGCAGCGATCTCGAACTCGCACTCCGCCTCGCCGATGCCGCCGACGCCCAGTCGCTCCCCCGCTTCGACGCCGCCGATCTGGAGATCTCGACCAAGGCTGACAACTCCCACGTGACGGATGCCGACCTCGCCACCGAGCGCGCCATCCGCCGCGTCCTGGAAGCCGAGCGCCCCGAAGACGGCATCTTCGGTGAGGAGTTCGGCGCACAGGGAAGCACCCACCGCCAGTGGATCATCGATCCGATCGACGGCACAGCGAATTTCCTCCGTGGCGTCCCGCTGTGGGGCACGATGATCGCGCTCGCGATCGACGGAGTGCCGCAGGTCGGCGTCGTGAGTATGCCCGCTCTCGGTCGCCGCTGGTGGGCGGCCACGGGTGGCGGAGCCTGGACTGCCACCGAAGGCGAGCCCCGACGGCTGCAGACCTCGGCGGTGGACTCCCTCGACGACGCCAGCGTCAGTTTCCAGAGCATCGCGCAGTGGGCGGATGCCGGTCGTCTCGACACCCTGCTGAGCATCGGCGCACGGGTCTGGCGTGACCGCGCCTACGGTGACGTCTACGCGTACATGCTCCTCGCCGAGGGCCGCATCGACATGGTCGCGGAGTTCGGCGTCAAGGAGTACGACATCGCCGCCGCCGTGCCGATCGTCCGAGAAGCGGGTGGCCGGATGACCGCCGTCGACGGAGACGAGACGATCTCGGCGCGCTCGACACTCGCAACCAACGGCCGTCTCCACGAAGACTTCCTGACACTCATCAACGACTGATCCGGACGAAAGGGGCCCGCGATGAAGACGCGCATCATGTCCGCCACCGCGGGCGTCGTGCTGCTCATCGCTGCCCTGACCGCGTGCGCGGCACCGGAGGCGTCGCCGGCCACGCCTCCTCCGGATGAAGTGACCCCGAGTCCCGTGGCGACTCCCGAGCCGGCAGCATCGACGGCGCCCGAGCCTCCTGCCGAGGAGCTCACGTGCGAGTCCATGATCTCGGCGGGGACGGTCACCGCTCTCACGGACGCCGGATGGACCGCACAGTCCAAGGAGTTCGTCGTGGGCGGCGTCGAACTCACCGAAGGCCTGCTGTGCTTCTGGGCCGACTACAGCGTCGGTTCCGATCACGGTCAGCTCTACGGCTGGTCGCCGACGACATCGGAAGAAGCCGCCGACGCGCAGGCCGGTCTCCTCGCCGAAGGGTGGAAGCGTCAGGACGACGCCGCGGGCGTCTACTTCACCGAGGACCCTCAGTACTCGATGGGAACCGATGCGGACGGGTACGGGATGACCTACCTGTTCGGCGACGGATGGGTGAAGTTCGCCGACACCAGGCAGGGCCTGATCCTCGTCGAGTGGACGGGCTGAAGACGTCGCTACGGCCGCGCGGCGCCCATCGAGCTCTCTCTGATGCGTCCGAATCCCCGCGCGACCGGGGGTGACCACATCAGCGTGATGAGGGTCGCCGCCACCAGCACCGTCACCGCCGCACCCCAGTCCCACCGGTCGCCGAAGACGATGACGACGGCGTTGAGCGCGACGGCGACCCCGAGGAAGATCGTGAGCATGAGCCGCGAGAGTCCACTGCCACGACGTATTCCGGCAGCGACCGCGAGCACCAGGAGGCCGAACAAGGCGATCGCCGCACCGGCGAGGGAGAACGCCGACGTGCTCACATCCGGGTCGTAGCGACCGAGGAAGACGAGGATGCCGAAGCCCGTCGCGAGGACACCGAACGCATACGCGAGCACCACGACCACCGTCGTGATGATGCCCGCAACGACGCCAGCCGGAGGGGTCGTCGCCGTCGACGCCCGGGCGATGACCCGCGTGGTCGCGGCCGTCTTCGGGCTCAGGACGAGGCGGCGATGAAGCAGACGCACCACCTCTATCGCGGCGACCATCACGATCGCGATCCCCGTGAGCGCGATGGCGAGGTCTTCACCCGGGTCGACCAGTACGAAGAACTCTCGGGCGAGCGGGATGGTGAAGACCGCGATCAGCAGGACGAACATCGCCCCCACGACGATCACCTTGAACCGGTTGAGCGGACGTGCGAGCACCGCCAAGATCCAGATCCCGACCACAGCGAGGATCACGGTGGCCCCCGTCCGCAGCTGTTCCTCCTGGACTCCGAGGCCTCGCGCGACGAACGTGTACCAGGTCAGGCCCAGGGCGACCACGACTCCCGAAGGGATCGCGAAGCTCAGCGAACGTCGCAGGAACCCCGGCACGTACCGGGCCGCGTTGGGCATGAGCGCGAGGAAGAAGGCGGGAATGCCGATCGTCAGGCCATCGGTGATCGACAGTTGGCGCGGCAGGAAGGGGAACTCGAGCACGAGCACCCCGAACATGATCGCGAGCAGTGTCGCGTACACGGTCTTGTTCAGGAAGAGCATCGACACGCGTTCGATGTTCGCGATCACCTGACGCCCTTCCGCGACGACATCGGGCAGGTGCGAGAACTGTCCGTCGAGGAGGACGAGCCTGGCGACCGCCTTGGTGGCGGGCGATCCGGAGTTCATGGCGATGCCGATGTCCGCAGCTTTGATCGCCAGGGCGTCGTTGACGCCGTCGCCCGTCATCGCGACCGTGTGCCCGTGGCTCTGCAACGCCGTGACCATGCGCTTCTTCTGCTCGGGGGTGACGCGCCCGAAGACCGAGTGCCGATCGAGGACGTCGGCGAGTTCGGCGTCGCCTTCCGGCAGCCGCCGTGCGTCGTAGCCCTCCGCGACGTCGAGGCCGACTTCCCGGGCGATCGCAGCCACCGTGCGCGGGTTGTCACCGGAGATGATCCGGATGCCGACCTCCTGCCGTGTGAAGTACTCGAGGGTCTGCGCCGCGTCGGGCCTGACCTGCTCGCGGAAAGTGAGGACGAGGACGGCCGTCAGCTCACTCGGAAGCTGCTCGGACTCGATGTCCGCCTCGGACAGCGGCGTCTCAGAACGACCGAGGACCAGAGTGCGCCGACCGGTCTCAGCGAGGGTGGTGACCATGCGTCCGAGCTCGGTCGCGTCCGACGTCGCCGCGTCTCCGAAGACCATCTCGGGTGCCCCCATCACCCAGGCCCCGGGGATCTCCGAGAACGTCACCGCGCTCCACTTGCGCGCCGAGGAGAACGGAACGTATCCGCGCACGACGAGGGGGTGCGTGACCGGATACGCCGTGCCCATCGATCGCGCCGTCGCGTTCGCATCCGGCGAGGCGGCGAACCAGGACAGCACCGCCGCGGCGGTGCCGGAGAGCTCCGTCGTGCTTCCGGCGAGGGGATGCGCCGCATCGAAGCCGATCTCCCCGACCGTCAGGGTGCCGGTCTTGTCGAGGCACACGACATCGACGCGCGCGAGGCCCTCGACGGCGGGGAGCTCATTGACCAGCACCTGTCGACGCGCGAGTCTCGATGCCCCGACGGCGAAGGCGATGCTCGTCATCAGCACCAGGCCGAGCGGGATCATCGCGGTCAGCGCCGCGATCGTGTTCACGACCGCCTGCACCCATGCGCCGCTCGAGAACACCGTGGCGTATCCGCCACCCACGATGATCTGAGCGTTCAGCACCAGCAGCCCGACCGGGCCGATCACCCAGCTCACCCATTTCAGAACGCGGTCGACCGAAGCGCGGAGCTCGCTCGAGACGAGGGAGAAGCGCTTGGCCTCGCCGGCGAAGCGGTTCGCGTACGAGTCCGCCCCCACTCGGGTCGCCTGAGCAGTCCCTTCGCCGCCGACGACGACAGCACCCGAGAGAGCATCGTCGCTCGGTTGCTTCTCCACCGGATCCGACTCGCCCGTGAGCATCGACTCGTCGATCTGGAGTCCATGCGACGTGAGGATGCGGGCATCAGCCGGCACCTGTTCGCCGGCGCGCAGGATGAGCACATCGTCCAGGACCACTTCGCCGGGTGCGACCTCGGCTTGCACGCCCTCTCGGAGCACCAACGCTCGTGGCGCATTCATCAGCGCGAGGCGGTCGAGCGCGGACTTCGCGCGGAACTCCTGCACGCATCCGATGATCGCGTTCGCGAAGGCAGCGAGTCCGAACAGCGCATCCTGCCAGCGCCCCACGAGGAACAGCACGAGGAAACAGGCGAAGACGATGCCGTTGAAGAGCGTGAACACATTCGCCCGCACGATGCTCCACGCGCTTCGGCTCGTGTCCGCCGAGAACGCGTTCGTCTTCCCGGACGCGACACGCTCTGCGACCTCCGTGCGCGTCAGACCGTTCGTGTCAGTTTCGGTCGTCGACTCCACAGAACTCAATATAGGTCCCTGCCCCGCCATCCACAGCGGCCGGGTCTCGCTGACCGGCTACTCGTCTCTGCTATCGTCTTCCAGGCGCCGAGGCCTCAGCTGTCGGGCCGCTCCACCCGTACCGAAGGATGCCCCGTGCCCGAACAGAGCCCCGTCCCCGCGCGCTCAGCGCTTTCTCGCCGCACCGTGATCGGCGCCGCGGCCTGGGCTGTGCCCGTCGTCGCGGTGGCTGTCGCCGCCCCCGCGCACGCGGCGAGCGGAGGAGCCCTCGACGCGAGCGGCGTCGTCCTCACGTTCACCGGGCCGCAGTGGAGCTCGGAGTTCACGCTCACCGGGCAGCTCGCTCTCTCCCCGGCCGCACCGGCTCCGACCGACGTGACCATGACGATCACGTGGCAGGGCACGGGCGCCAACGCCGGCGCGCAGGGCCTCTACATCTACGGCGGCGGCACGCCGCCCATCGAGGCCGGAGTCACGGGTTGGACCTACTTGCAGGGGGCACCGGACAACCAGCTTCACACGACCGTCATCCTCAGCGCCTCCGCCCCAGCTGGTACGACTTCGATCCCGACCGTCTCCATCTACGACGGCGACACGTCGCTGCCGATCATGTACGGCGCGGAGACGCCCAACGGCGGGAGTTCCTTCTGGGACGGCATCATCACAATCCGCTTCGCCGCACCCGGCTACATCGACGCGGTCATGACAGTGCCCTACACCCAAGTGGTGTGAGGCAATCGTCTCGGGTCTGCACGACAACCGGACCACGCTGGCTGATGAGAAGCCGGACACACAGCGAAGCCCGCCTCCCTCGCGGCTACGAGGGAGGCGGGCCTCAATTCCTGTGACAACGACGTGGTGGAGCTGGGGGGAATCGAACCCCCGTCCAACGCTGAGTCTCCACGCCTTCTCCGGGCGCAGTCTGTGAAGACGTTCTGCTCGGCTCCGACCTTTGTCACAGACACCTAAGTCGACGAGCCCAGCCTGGGAAGAGTCCCACGTGACGTCCAGACGCCATCACGCAGCAAGATTCCTAGATGACGCCAGGATCCGTATCGGAATCACATACGGCCTGACGGACTATCGGGCTCGCTTATGCAGCGAGGGCGAAGTCGTTGCGCTTGGTTTCGGCAACTATTTTTTTGCAGAGAGCGTTTACGAGATAACTCTGCATCCTCGGCCCGCTTCTCGTGGATTCACAGGCGCTGTCGAAACCGATCAGCCCCGTGGTCCTTCTCTCGAAGGAGCCGTTGTCACACTATGGAATTGCCAACCCGGATGACGAACACCCGAGCATCTCAGACTACAACGTTCGACGGCTCTCCGCCATTCCGCAGGGCGTGATGAGCTGGCGTAGAGTCGGCGCATGAGTGAAGTCACCGTCACCGTCCGCGGCGAGCACGAGAGGCGCGTCGCACCGGAGCGAGCAACCATCCGCGTGAGTGTCCGCAGCGAGGGCCCGGAGCGGACGGTCGTCGTCGAACACGTGATGCGGCTGGCCGACCCTGTGCGACGCAGCATCACCGAGCGAGCCGACACGGGCAGCATCGTGGACTGGACCAGCACTCGTCTCTCGGTGCGTGCGGAGCGGCCGTGGAGCAACGACGGCAAGCGCCTCGCACCCGTGTTCTACGCCAGCGTCGACTTCACCGCGACCTTCGCGGAAGCATCCGAGCTTTCGATCTGGGCCTCCGACATCTCGCCGTGGGACGGCGTCGAGGTGGGCGGGGTCGAGTGGCATCTGACCCCCGAAACCCGGACGCAGGTCGAACAAGAGGTCGCTGCGGAGGCTGTCGGCGTCGCCGTCACACGGGCTCAGGCGTATGCCGGGGCGCTCGGACTGGAGCAGGTCACCCCTCTCGAGATCGCCGACGCGGGCTTGATCTCGAAGGGTCAGGGCTCCGCAGAGGCGCCGCTGATGAAGGCGCGCGGAGGTATCGCTTTCGCTGCCGACGCCGGCCCCGCGATGGAGTACGAACCGGACGAGATCGTCATCTCGGCGACCGTCGAGGCCCGCTTCCTCGCCCGCTGACCCGGATCACTCCGGCGTCGCGAAGGGAGCGAGTTCCGCCGCGAGACGCTCGGACACCCGAGCATGAACGGCGGTACCCTCCTCCCGATGATCCACGGCGAGCAACATCCCGGACTCGTGGATCGCGGCGACCAGGTCGCCGCGATCGTAGGGGATCACCGCGTGGACCTCGACTGCCGGCTTGGGGAGTGCGTCCTCGATGGCGGCACGCAGCTCCGCGATTCCCTCGCCGGACCGTGAAGACACGAAGTGCGCGTGCGGCTGGAGGCCGCGGAGCACCAGACGCTCGTCCTCGTCGATCAGATCCGCCTTGTTGAAGACCACGATCTCGGGCAGATCCCGTACGCCGACATCACCGAGCACGTCGCGCACGGTCTGAAGCTGACCCGCCGGGTCGGGGTGCGAGCCGTCGACGACGTGGAGCACGACGTCGGCTTCGCCTACCTCTTCCAGCGTCGAACGGAAGGCCTCGACGAGCTGATGCGGCAGATCACGGACGAATCCGACGGTGTCGGTCAACGTGTACACGCGTCCGTCCTCCGTCTCGGATCGCCGTACCGTGGCATCGAGCGTCGCGAACAGCGCGTTCTCGACCAGCACCCCCGCGCTCGTGAGCGCATTGAGGAGACTCGACTTGCCGGCGTTCGTGTACCCCGCGATCGCGACCGACGGAATCGTGTTGCGCTTGCGCTCGGCGCGCTTCGCCTCACGAGCCGGACCGAAGTCTCGGATCTGGCGCCGCAGCAGAGCCATCTTGGTCCGGATCCGCCGACGGTCGAGTTCGATCTTGGTCTCACCGGGACCGCGCGAGCCCATGCCCGCGCCGCCGGCGCCCACTTGCCCACCGGCCTGACGACTCATCGAGTCACCCCATCCGCGCAGACGCGGAAGCAGGTATTCCAGCTGCGCGAGCTCGACCTGGGCCTTGCCCTCACGGCTCTTCGCGTGCTGGCTGAAGATGTCGAGGATCACCGTGGTGCGGTCGATGACCTTGACCTTGACGACGTCTTCGAGTGCACGACGCTGGCTCGGCGCAAGCTCCGTGTCGGCGATCACGGTGTCAGCGCCCACGGCGGCGACGATGTCCTTGAGTTCCTGCGCCTTGCCGCGACCGAGATACGTGGCGGCATCGGGATGCGGCCGGCGCTGAAGCACACCATCGAGCACCACGGCACCGGCGGTCTCCGCCAACGCCGCGAGTTCACGGAGAGAGTTCTCGGCATCCTCCTGCGCGCCCTGCGGGTACACACCGACGAGGACGACGTTCTCCAGACGCAGCTGCCGGTACTCGACCTCGGTGACGTCCTCGAGCTCTGTCGAAAGCCCGCCGACGCGACGAAGCGCGTGACGATCTTCGAGGTCCCACTGCGCGCCATCGGTGCTGCCGTGGGAGGCCGTCGATTCATCCTGCAGCGCCTGTGCTGCGCCGAACACGTGCACGTCGGAACGCTTCTCTGCGCTCGCGAGTACGCGATCGACGGTGTGGTCGTCGGTGGAGGGGGTGGTGGTCTCCGTCATCCGTTCCTTGTCTCTGGGTTTCGTAGCGAGCCTTAACCTTAGCCCGCGCTGTCCGGTACGCTCGCCCTATGGGGTCCGATCACTACTTCACTGCGGCCCCGGCAAGCCCCGAGAACCTTCGTAAGATCCGCGTATCGCTCGCAGGTCGAGAGCTCGAACTCACCACCGCCGGTGGTGTCTTCAGCCCGGATCGTCTCGACGCCGGCACTGCAGTGCTCCTCGCCAACACGCCTCCGGTTCCTCCGGGCGGCGACCTTCTCGACCTCGGGAGCGGTTGGGGTCCTGTCACGATCTCGATGGCCCTCGCCTCTCCCCATGCGACGGTGTGGGCCGTCGACGTGAACGAGCGTGCCCTGGATCTCGTCCGCCGCAACGCGGCTGCTCTCGGGCTCACCAATGTCAACGCATCTCTGCCCGACGATGTTCCCGCGCACGTGTCGTTCCGCACGATCCGCTCCAATCCGCCCATCCGCGTCGGCAAGAACGAGCTCCACGGGCTGTTGGAACGGTGGATCCCGCGACTCGACGAGCGCAGCGACGCATGGCTCGTGGTGCAGCGCAACCTCGGGGCCGACTCGCTGCAACGCTGGATCGGCGCGACGTTCCATCCGGGCTACAGCGTCTTCCGGACCGCCACCGGCAAGGGGTACCGGATCCTGAAGGTCCGTAAGCACGGCACGCCCCCGACGGAGCCGATCGCACTCTCCGAGTTGTGACCGTCGCATTCGTCTTGGACGACGGTCAGACGAGGTCGACCTCGCCCTGGAACACCAGCTGGGCCGGGCCTGAGAGCGCGACGTGCTCCCCGTCCTCGGCCGGGAACATGCGTACGCCGAGGGTGCCGCCCGGCACTTCCACCTGCCAGTTGTTCGGTGCCTTCTCCCCTGCCCAGTAGCGCACGGCCAGCGCTGTCGCGGCGACGCCGGTACCGCAGCTGAGGGTCTCGCCCACACCCCGCTCATGGACGCGCATGCTCACGTGCCCGACGCCATCGCGCACGAGCGGCTCCCCTGGCACGACGAACTCGACGTTCGCCCCCTCGGGAAGCGAAGGATCGAGATCAGGTGCGCGGTGCAGCTCGAGGCCGGCGAGCTCGGCTTCCGAGGCGAGCGCCACGACGACGTGCGGATTGCCGACATCGATCCCGAGGCCGGGACGCGTGACGGGGAGCCCGTCGACACGCACGAGCGGGTCGTCGCCCGAGAGCTTCCAGCGGCCGAGGTCGACCTGGTATCCGGTCGCGCTTCGCGTCACGTCGCGCACACCGGCCCGCGTGCCGATGGGCAGGGTGGATCCGGGCTCGATGGTCGCGAGACCGGAGCGAACCAGGTAGTGCGCGAACACCCGGATGCCGTTGCCGCACATCTCGGCGAGCGAACCGTCGGCGTTCCGGTAGTCCATGAACCACTCGGCAGCAGGTTCCTCCGCCAGCGCGGCCTCGCCATCGGCGATCGCCTCGGATCGGACGACGCGGAGGATGCCGTCCGCACCGATTCCGAAGTGGCGGTCGCAGAGGACGGTGACCTGTTCCACCGTCAGATCGAGTGCCCCGTCGGGGTCAGCGATGATGATGAAGTCGTTGCCCGTGCCGTGCCCTTTGGTGAATGCGACCATGCCCCCAGTCTAGAGAGCGGGGCTAGGCGTCGGAGACGAGACGCTTTCCCGTGTTGGCCACGGTGAACCGCTCGTACCCGAGGGCATCGTAGAAGCCGAGGACGTGTTCATTGCCCTCTCGGACCATCAGTTGCACCTTCGGGCATCCCATCGCTTCGAGCACGTGCTCGGCCTCCGCTACCAGTGCTCGCGCGATTCCGAGGCCACGGTGAGACGCTGCCGTCGCGAGGTAGTAGAGCCACCCTCGATGACCGTCATACCCGGCCATCACCGATCCGATCACCTCGTCGTCCTTCGTCACCGCGACGAGGAACCCTTCGGGCTGCACGGCGAGCTTGCGCTCGATGTCGATACGCGGATCATTCCACGGCCGCGTGAGCCCGGCTTCCTCCCAGAGAGCGACGACGGCGTCCGTATGAACGCGTTCGAACCGACGGACGGCCCAGTCCGCCGCACCGTCGGTCGGCGACTCGTTCGACACGCTCACGTCGACACCACGGAATAGCGTCCACACAGGAAGTTCCGATTGCGCGCGACCTCCAGGAGCTCGAGGTCGAGCCTGCGCGGGAGCAAAGGTGCGCCGGAGCCCAGCGTCACGGGCGCATACTGCACCCAGACCTCGTCCAGCAGCCCCGCATCGGCGAACTGACCCGCGAGGTCTCCCCCGCCGACGATCCAGATGTCCTGATCGCCCGCCGCCGCCGACATCTCGGCATGAACGCTCTGCACGTCCTGCTGGGTCAGCCGCACATCGGCGTTCTTCGGGAGTTCGAGTTCACGGTGGGAGAACACCCAGGTCGGCTGGCTGTAGCCCCATCGACCCTCCTCGTGTCGCATGACCCACTCGTATGTCGATGACCCCATGGCCAGGGCGCCGATGTTCTTCTCGAACGCGTTGTACCCCATCGGACCATCGGGATCGACATCCTGTGTCAGCAGCCAATCGAGCGAATGCTCGTCTGTCGCGATGAACCCGTCGAGGCTGGAGGCGGTGAAGAAATGGGTGACCATGCCCTCAGCCTCCCACCACTCACCGACATCGAAGGCGGTCGGTCACGACGACGCGGTCTCGGCTCCGAGGAGCGCCTCCGCGTCCGCGGGTGCGGTCCACCACTCGAGCTCCGGGTACCGCTTGAACCACGAGACCTGCCGACGTGCGTAACGGCGGGTCAAGGCTTGCGTCTGAGCGATGGCGGCGGCTTCGTTCAGAGCCCCGTCGAGCTGGGCCAAGGCCTGCGCATAGCCGATGGCTCGCGGAGCAGTGACACCACGCTCGAGGCCGTGCTCCCGCAGGCCTGCGACCTCTGCGACGAGACCGGCCTCCCACATCCGCTCGACGCGGGCATCGAGGCGAGGCACCAGGTCGGCGCGATCGACGTGCAGGCCGATCACCCGGGTTCGCGGATGCCACAGCACGGGCCTTTCCGGCAAGGCGGCACCGTGTGTACTGCTCCCCTGCTCGAGGACTTCGAGGGCTCGGATGACGCGGCGGCTGTTTCGCGGGTCGACCTTCGCCGCCGCCGCAGGATCCTGGGAACGCAGACGCTCGAGCAGTCCGGCGAGGCCTGCGGACTCCAACTCGCGCTCGAGGCGCTCACGGATCGCAGGGTCTCGTGGCGGGAAGTGGAACTCGTAGACGACGCTCGACACGTACAAGCCGGATCCACCCACGAGGATCGCGTCCCCGCCGCGCCGGTGGATCGCACCGATCGCCTCTCGCGCCACCGGCTGATACCAGGCCACCGCCGCTTCGTCGGCGACCTCACGCACGTCGAACAGGTGGTGCGGGATGCCGCGCCGCTCTGCCACGGGCAGCTTCGCGGTTCCGATGTCCATGCCACGGTAGAGCTGCATGGCGTCGGCGTTCACGATCTCGGCCGGGTTGCCCCGAGCACGCAACGCCTCCGCGAGATCGAGCGCAAGCTCGCTCTTCCCGGTGCCGGTCGCCCCGACGATCGCCCAGAGGCGCGGGTCGCTCACACTCCGACGCGCAGCGTGGGAAGGCCGAGCGAGACCGGTCGCGGGCCGCCCTCTGCCGCGGGCGTCGGGACCGCGCAGGACTCGGCCTGCCCGCGATCCCACGCGTCGCCGCCGCGGGTCCGACGGATGCGCAGCGGAGCGCCGGTCGGGTCATCCGCGAGCAGGTGGAACGGTGCGGCATGGGTCACCGTGACCGTCACGACGTCGCCCGGCCGCGGGAGAGCCGAGCCGTCGGTCACCTCGAAATGCACCAGCCGGTTGTCTTCGGCGCGGCCAGTGAGCCGGTGGGTCTCCGCGTCCTTCTTGCCTTCGCCGGTCGACACCAGCACCTCGACCTCGCGACCGACCTGCTTCTGGTTCTCTTCCAGGGAAATGCGCTCCTGCAGGGCGATCAGTCGGTTGTACCGCTCCTGCACGATCTCCTTGGGCACCTGGTCCTCCATCGTGGCGGCAGGAGTGCCCTCGCGGATCGAATACTGGAAGGTGAACGCGGCAGAGAATCGTGCCTGTTCGACGACGCGCAGTGTGTCTTCGAAGTCCTCGTCCGTCTCGCCCGGGAATCCGACGATGATGTCGGTGGTGATCGCCGCGTTCGGGATTCGTTCGCGGACCCGATCGAGGATTCCGAGGAACCGCTCGCTGCGGTACGAACGACGCATGGCTTTGAGGATGCGATCGCTTCCGGACTGGAGCGGCATGTGCAGCTGCGGCATCACGTTCGGCGTCTCGGCCATCGCATCGATCACGTCGTCGGTGAATGCCGCGGGGTGCGGACTGGTGAACCGGATCCGCTCGAGTCCGTCGATCTCGCCCGCCGCGCGGAGAAGCTTGCCGAACGCCTGACGATCGCCGAACTCGACCCCGTAGGAGTTCACGTTCTGCCCGAGCAGAGTGACCTCGATCGCGCCGTCATCCACGAGGAGACGGATCTCGTTCAAGATGTCGCCAGGACGACGATCTTTCTCCTTCCCGCGCAGGCTGGGGACGATGCAGAAGGTGCAGGTGTTGTTGCAGCCCACGGAGATGGATACCCAGCCGCTGTGCGCGGAGTCGCGCTTCGTCGGCAGCGTGGACGGGAAGACCTCGAGCGACTCGAGGATCTCGAGCTCGGCATCACCGTTGTGGCGTGCGCGCTCGAGGAGGCCGGGCAATGAGCCCATGTTGTGGGTTCCGAACACGACGTCGACCCACGGAGCCTTGTCGAGGACGGCCTGCTTGTCCATCTGCGCCAGACACCCGCCCACCGCGATCTGCATGCCGTGCTTGCGTCGCTTCACCGAGGCGAGGTGCCCCAGCGTGCCGTACAGCTTGCCGGCGGCGTTGTCTCGCACGGCACAGGTGTTGATGATCACCACATCGGCTTCGGCGCCGTCGAGCGCACGCACATAGCCGGCGCTCTCCAACGAGCCGGAGAGCCGTTCGGAGTCATGCACGTTCATCTGACACCCGAAGGTGCGGACTTCGTAGGATCGCTGTCGCCCGTCGTCGTCGACGGCCGCCGACGACGCACTGATGATCGTCGGTTCACTGCGGGGAATAGTCATGATCAACCCATTGTACGAGCCGATTCCACGCGTGTGCCGCGTCGGGATCTCAGTCCGAGTCGACGAATCGGACGCCCGAGGTCGCCCTGCCGAACGTCGCCTCCTGCAATGCCGTCTTCGCCGCCTTCATCGCTGTCGATCCGTTGTAGCCGCGACGCGAGAGCTGCCCCATCAGACGCCGAAGCGCCGTGTCGTGGTCCAACCGGGCGAGCGAACGAGCCTTGCTCCGAGCGAACTCGAGAGCGCGTTCGTCGTCATCGTCGGGTAGCTCATCGAGCGCGACGTCGATAACCTCGCGCGGGATGCCCCGCTGGGCCAGCGCCCGGGAGAGTGCGACGCGCCCCTGCCCCTTCCGCTCTACTCCCGACGTCACCAGAACCTCGGCGAGAGCGGCATCGTCGAGGTAGCCTCTGCGTCCGAAGTCTTCGATCACCTCGTCGATCGTGGCGCTGTCGAGCTCGTGTCCCCGCAACATCTGACGCGCTTCGGAAACCGACAGCGAGCGGGATCGCAGCTTCCGTACGAGCGACTCCTCGGCCGCGGTACGGGCCTCGTCCGGATCAACCTCGTCGCCACCCGACACCTCGTTAGATGTGTCGAGCGCATGGAGACGGGGGCCGGAGCTCGCCTCGCCTGCTCGCCCGGCTCCCGGTCTCGCAGATGTTCCTCGGGCGGGATGACGGTCACTGGGCGTGCCCGCATCGGACGTCGTCCCGAGCGCGGATCCGCGAGACGGAGTGTCCCACGTCGATCGCCACGCTCCGGCGTCGTTCGTGTGGCCGGGCTCGGCTTCCGAGACCACGTCGCTTCCTGCCGCAGCGCTCCGGCCGGGGTCAGCCTGAGGGCGAGCACCGCCGAAGAGAGGAATGATGGGGGCGATCCGCTCGGAATCGCCCCCACGTGTGTCATTCATCAGGCCGGACGACGCTCGGCGAGCTCGTCAGCGGCGTCAGGAGCGACGAGCTGCGCACCGATACCGAGCTTCTGCTTGATCTGCGTCTCGATCGCGAGAGCGATATCGGGGTTGTTCAGCAGGAACGTACGGGCGTTCTCCTTGCCCTGCCCGAGCTGGTCGCCGTCGTAGGTGTACCACGAGCCCGACTTCTTGACGATGGCATGCTCGACGCCGAAATCGATCAGGCTGCCTTCGCGTGAGATGCCGACGCCGTAGAGGATGTCGAACTCCGCCTGCTTGAAAGGCGGAGCCATCTTGTTCTTCACGACCTTGACCCTGGTGCGGTTACCGACAGCGTCGGTCCCGTCCTTCAACGTCTCGATACGACGGATGTCCATCCGGACGGACGCGTAGAACTTCAATGCCTTACCACCGGCCGTGGTCTCGGGCGAGCCGAAGAAGACACCGATCTTCTCGCGGAGCTGGTTGATGAAGATCATCGTGGTGTTCGTCTGGTTCAGGCCACCGGTCAGCTTGCGAAGCGCCTGCGACATGAGTCGAGCCTGCAGACCCACATGCGAATCACCCATCTCTCCCTCGATCTCGGCGCGCGGCACGAGCGCGGCGACGGAGTCGATGACGATCAGGTCGATCGCCCCGGATCGAACGAGCATGTCGGCGATCTCGAGCGCCTGCTCACCGGTGTCGGGCTGCGACACCAGGAGCGCGTCGATGTCGACACCGAGCTTCGCTGCGTAGTCGGGGTCGAGAGCGTGCTCCGCGTCGATGAAGGCCGCGATACCGCCGGCGCGCTGTGCGTTCGCGATCGCATGCAGCGTCAGCGTGGTCTTACCCGAGGACTCCGGTCCGTAGATCTCGACGATTCGACCACGCGGGAGTCCGCCGACGCCGAGGGCGACGTCGAGCGCGATGGAGCCGGTCGGGATGACCGCAACGGGGGCGCGCTCATCACTGCCCAGCCGCATGACCGAGCCCTTTCCGAACTGACGGTCGATCTGGGCGAGGGCGGTCTCGAGGGACTTCTCGCGGTCTGCGGGTGATGGCATGATGTGCTCCTTCTGCGCGCGTGGTGCCGCCTGTAGGCTGTCGCGGCCCTCCCGGTTGGGAGTGACTCTCCGACAAGGCGTATGGCTCTTCGGCTTGTTCTCCACCGTACGAGGGGCCACCGACATCGTCTCGGCAAACTCACGTTCGGTGGACAATCACAGCTCTGAACCACCTGTGCAGAAGACTACGCTCTCTTCGAACGAATATTCGACGACACGCCGCCGATCGCACACCGTGTGCCGTAACCCGCGGACATCGCCGACGGAGTCAGTGCCCGCGCGGCTCCAGACGGCCGACACCGTGACGCCGGTTCTCCGGGACGTCCATCTCCACGCACAGCGCGAGCCAGATCTCACGGGGCGGTGTCCCGTCGGCCAACGCCTCGAGCGCCGTGCGACCACGAAGAGCCGAGAGTCCGAGATCGTTCACCAATGACGATGCTCGTGCCTGGAACTCGGTGTCGACCGCGCGCAGAAACTCGCTACGACGCATCGTTCACTCCGGCACCCTGCTCAGTGCAACGAGAGCTGAGGCTCGACCGACGCCACGAGGTCGTCCGGAACGACGTCCGGGAAGACCTGGATGCCCTCGAGAACCGAGATGCGGTCCCCGACCTCGCGCATGATCGTCGAGATGGGCACATCGAGAGCATCGGCGACGGATGCGAGGATCTCGCTCGACGCTTCCTTCTGCCCACGCTCGACCTCACTGAGGTAGCCGAGCGCAACCGAAGCCTTGCTTGCAACCTGCCGGAGCGTGCGCCCCTTCTGCAGGCGGAAGTCCCTCAGCACATCGCCGATTTCCTGTCGTACAAGAATCATCGGAACCTCCTCCCCGTGTGATCGTTCGGAGTCTCCCCCGATAGGACAGCCAGTCTAGTACGCCTGGCCTGCACGAAATCTACCCCTGCACTCTGTGGTTTGAATGTGAGCACATCATTGATAACCCGACCGGGGCGGACACTATTCCGCGACCAGGTCGAGCAGTGCTTCGAGCGCCGCAGCCACCGTCTGCGCCCGGATCGAATCCCGGTCGCCGCGGAAGCGGAATTCTCTCGCCTGCGCCCCGTTCGGCGTCACGATACCGATGTGCACGGTACCGACGGGCTGCCCGTCCGGCGAATCCGGTCCCGCGATCCCAGTGGTGGACACGCCGACGTCCGCAGGCCGATCGTCTACGCTCACCACTCGCCGCACACCCCCGGCCATCTCCAGCGCGACCTGGGGGTGCACCGGACCGCGCCCGGCGAGAAGCTCGGCGTCGACGCCGAGCACCGTCGCCTTGACGGAGGTCGCATAGGCCACGACACCGCCGAGGAGAACGGCGGAGGCTCCTGGGATGGAGACGATTTCTGCGCACAGCGCCCCGCCGGTGAGGGACTCCGCCACTCCCAGTGTCCACCCGCGTTCGTCGAGCGCCGACAGAACGGCGGCGGCGCTCGTCTCGCTCATGCCCTCTTCTGCCGCGATCCGCGCACCTGCGCCACGATGTAGTCGATCCCACTCGCCACGGTCAGCAGCAAGACGATGATCATGAGGATGAACGTCACCAGTGTCCATGCTTCGAGACCGATGAGGACGTGCAGGGGAAGCAACGCCCATCCCAGGGCCACGCCCTGGAACGCCGTCTTGATCTTGCCCATCCACGCGGCCGCGACCACATGCTCGCTCGCGACCATCAGACGATGGATGGTGATCCCCCACTCGCGCACGAGAATGATCGCGACGATCCACCAGCTGACCTCGTCGAGGATCGCGAGACCGATGAACCCCGCCCCGGTGAGGAGCTTGTCGGCGATCGGGTCCCAGAGCTTCCCGAAATCGCTGACGATGTCGTACTTGCGAGCGAGGTAGCCGTCGACCCAGTCGGTGGAGATGCCGACGATGAAGATGATCGCAGCGGCCCAGCGCAGTCCGGGCTCAGCCAGGCCGTAGGTTCCTCCGAGCAGCAGCAGGACGAAGAACACGACGGCGAGCGGAATCCGCGCGACCGTGATGGCATTGGGCAGTTGCCGTGGGATGGCCATCAGTCGCGCCCCGTCAGGCCCCAGGCGTCTTCGTCGCCCTCGGCCTCCACCTCGGGAAGACCCTCGTACTGGGCCGCGATCGGATCATGGGCCGGAGGCATCGGTGGGACCGGCGGGGCGGCAGGTGCCGTCGGCGCAGCGGAGGCGGCAGGAACGTCCTCGCCGCGCAGCTTCGCCATCACCTGCGGCAGCTGCTCAGCCGTGGCCAGCACGTCCCGCGCCTTCGAACCCTCCGAAGGCCCGACGATCTCGCGGGATTCCAGCAGGTCCATCAGGCGACCGGCCTTCGCGAAACCGACACGCAACTTGCGCTGGAGCATCGACGTCGACCCGAACTGCGACGAAACGATGAGCTCGGCCGCGGCGAGCAACAGCTCCAGATCGTCGCCGATGTCCTCGTCGACCTCTTTCTTCTTGGTCGGCTCCATCGCCTCCTGCACGTCGGCACGATAGTCCGGGCGCGCTTGGCGCGTGACGTGCTTGACGACGGCGTCGATCTCCTTCTCGTCGACCCACGCGCCCTGCAGTCGGAACGGCTTGGAAGAACCCATCGGCGAGAACAGCGCGTCACCCTGACCGATGAGTTTGTCGGCTCCCGGGCTGTCGAGGATGACCCGGCTGTCGGTGACGCTGGTGACCGCGAACGCGAGACGCGACGGCACGTTGGCCTTGATCAGACCGGTGACGACGTCGACGCTCGGACGCTGGGTCGCGAGGACGAGGTGGATACCGGAAGCGCGCGCGAGCTGAGTGATGCGGACGATCGAGTCCTCCACGTCGCGCGGGGCGACCATCATGAGGTCTGCGAGCTCATCCACCACGACCAGGAGGTACGGGTACGGCTTGAGGACGCGTTCACTGCCCACCGGCAGCTCGACCTCACCGGCCCTGACGGCACGGTTGAAGTCATCGATGTGACGGAAGCCGAACGACGCGAGGTCGTCGTACCGCATGTCCATCTCCTTCACGACCCACTGCAGCGCTTCGGCCGCCTTCTTCGGGTTCGTGATGATGGGCGTGATCAGATGCGGAACGCCGGCATAGCTGGTGAGCTCCACGCGCTTCGGGTCGATCAGGACCATGCGCACGTCGGCGGGACGCGCCCGCATGAGCAGACTGGTGATCATGGAGTTCACGAAGCTGGACTTACCGGAGCCGGTCGAGCCGGCGACCAAGAGGTGCGGCATCTTGGCGAGGTTCGCGATCACGATGTTGCCGCCGACGTCCTTGCCGACGCCGATCGTCATCGGGTGCGTGCTCTTCTGCGCGGCGGGCGAGCGCAGAACGTCGCCGAGCGCGACCATCTCCTTGTCGGCGTTCGGGATCTCGATCCCGATCGCGCTCTTGCCCGGGATCGGCGAGAGGATGCGGACGTCGTTCGAGGCGACCGCATAGGCGAAGTTGTTGCTCAGCTGCAGGATCTTCTCGACCTTGACGCCGTGCCCGACCTCGACCTCGTACTGCGTGACCGTCGGGCCGCGCGAGAATCCGGTGACCTTCGCGTCGACCTTGAACTGCGACAGCACGCTCGTGATCTGCTCGATCACCTTGTCGGTCGCCTCGGAGCGCATCACGGGAGGCGGCCCTTCGACCAGCAGACCCGGAGACGGCAGGACGTACGGGGTGACGGGAGCCTGGGGACCACGATCCCCCGGGCCCGCGGTCCCGAATCCGTCCAGGCCGGGGAGCTCGGGGACCTCGCCGGTGTCGGACGCATCATCCAGCAGCGCTGTGTTCTGCTGCTCGGCGAGCGAATCCGCAACGGAACGCACGTCCGAGAGAACCTCGGTGGCCGCGTCATAAGGATTCTCGACGACGACCGCCTGGTCGTACGCCGGGGTCGGCTCGGACGTCGTCAGCAGCGCGGTGATGTCGTCGGAACCAAGGGTCCCCTCGTCGGGGTCTTCTTCGCGCCCGGACTTGTTCCGCCGCCACCAGGGCAGCACGTCGGGATCGTCGACCTTGTCGGCGTCGTCGATCGCCGCATCCTTCGCCGGCTTCTCCGGGCGCTCGGCGTCGAACATCCACGCGTAGAGGTCGCCGAGTCGGGAGCCGATGCGGGTGGGAGGGGTCTTGGTGAGGATCAGGATGCTGAGCGCGGCGAGCAGCGACAGGACGATGTAGGCGGGAATGTCGGTGAGGTAGCTGAGCGGCTGACCGAGCATCCAGCCGAAGAGGCCGCCGGATTCGCTCAGGGCGAGCATTCCCTCCCTGGGCTGAGGACCGTCGCCGGCCACGTGGCAGAAGCCCGCTAGCGTCAGGATGAAGAGCCCGAACCCGATACCGATGCGACCGTTGTCATGCACGGACGACGGGTGGCGGAACAGCCATCCGGCCAGCAGAAGCAGAAGCACGGGCATCACGAAGGCGACGCGTCCGATCAGCCCGCCGACGGAGTACGCGCTGATGTTCGCGGCGACCTCGTTGCCGATGAAGAACCACTCGTTCACCGCTCCGAGGACGGCGAGCACGACCAGGAAGAACGGGAACCCGTCGCGGCGATCGTCTTTCTCGAGCGTCTCCGGCCCGAACGCGCGGAAGAGTCCGCCGACACCGTGTGCCAATCCGACCCAGGCACGGACGACGATCGGAGGCTTCTCGGCCTCGTCGATGTACTTCTTCGGAGCGGGCTGGGCCTTGGGAGCCGTCTGCCGCTTGGGGCGCGACGGTGCGCTGGTCGACGCGCGCTCTGTCTTCGTGGAACTCCTGGCCATGCTCTCACGTTACGTCCAACAGCCGACATCACCGCGTAATGACGCGGCTTTCCGCGGATCCGAGAGGGCATCGACTAGGTGGTGGCACGGACCATCGTGTCGCGCGCTGAGCCCTGCCCCACCACGACGAACCCCTCCGCGCGATAGAGGTTGCGTGCGAAGTTGTCCCGTTCCACGCTCAAGCTGATCCGCGAGTGACCTTGGGACCCCGCGAGCTCCACGACACCGCGCAACAAGGTGCGCCCGACACCGCGTGCCCGCCACAGCGGATGCACCCCGATGATCAGCTCCGGGACGGCGACACCCACGAAACCGAATCCGGGCGCATTCTGCGGAAGCACGCGATACCAGGCTGCGCCCACGGGCACGTCGTCCTCACCGGTGGCCACCAGTCCGTCGTCGGCCGACCTCTTCCACCCTGCGAGATAGCGCCGGTGCTCAGCCGACGTCAAGACCTCGTGCCGCGGACGCACTCCCCCGGCACGCCAGTTGGCGGCCTCGACGAGCATGTCGCCGAGGAACATCGCATCCGTCTGCGCCGCCCCGCGGAGGGAGAAACCCCTGTACATGACGTGAGCCTAGGGCGCCGGTGTTACATCGGGATGACGGTCAGCCGTGAGTGGGGAGACGACTCCCCTCCACTCACGCTTCGATGACGAGCGGCACGATCATCGGACGACGACGCAGCCGCTGGTTCACCCAACGACCGATCGTGCGTCGCACGACCTGCGACAACGCGTGGGTGTCACGGACGCCGTTGCCCGACGCTTCCTTGAGCGCCGCGACGATCTTCGGCGTGACGTCATCGAACACCGAGTCATCCTCGGCGACACCGCGCGCGTGGATCTCCGGACCGGAGATGATGCGCCCCGTGCCGGCGTCCACGACGACGATGACGGAGATGAAGCCCTCCTCGCCGAGGATCCGACGATCCTTGAGGTCGGCATCGGTGATCTCGCCGACGGTGGAGCCGTCGACGTACACGAATCCGAGGTCGAGCTGACCGGCGACCTTCGCGACGCCGTCCTTCAGGTCGATCACGGTGCCGTTCGAGGCGATGATCGTGTTCTCCTCTGCGATGCCGGTGTCCTGCGCGAGCTTGGCGTTCGCGATCAGGTGCCGGTACTCCCCGTGCACGGGGAGGACGTTCTTCGGCTTGAGGATGTTGTAGCAATAGATCAGTTCGCCGGCGGCGGCGTGTCCGGAGACATGCACCTTCGCATTCGCCTTGTGGACGACGTTCGCACCGAGCTTGGTGAGTCCGTCGATCACGCGGTAGACCGCGTTCTCGTTGCCCGGGATGAGGCTGGAGGCGAGGATGACGGTGTCGCCCTCGCTGATCTCGATCGCGTGGTCCAGATTCGCCATGCGGCTCAGCACCGCCATGGGCTCACCCTGGGAGCCCGTGGACATGTAGACGATCTGCTCGTCGGGCAGGTCGCGCGCCTTCTTGAAATCGATGAGCACCCCGTCCGGCACCTTCAGATAGCCGAGCTGCTCGGCGATCGTCATGTTGCGAACCATGCTGCGCCCGAGGAAAGCGACACGGCGGCCGTTGGCGTACGCCGCGTCGATCACCTGCTGCACGCGATGGACGTGGCTGGAGAAGCTCGCGACGATGACGCGACGAGGTGCCTTCGCGATCACCTGGTCGAGCACGGGGCCGATCGAGCGCTCCGTCGGCGTGAACCCCGGGACGTCGGCGTTGGTCGAGTCGACGAGGAACAGGTCGACACCCTCTTCGCCGAGGCGCGCGAAAGCCCGGAGGTCGGTGATGCGACCATCCAGCGGCAGCTGATCCATCTTGAAGTCACCGGTGGCGAGCACCATTCCCGCCGGGGTGCGGATCGCCACGGCCAGCGCGTCCGGAATCGAGTGATTCACGGCGACGAACTCGAGGTCGAACGGGCCGACCCGCTCCTGCTGACCTTCCTTCACCGTGAGCGTGAAGGCCTTGATGCGGTGCTCCTTGAGCTTCGCCTCGACCAGTGCAAGGGTGAGGCCCGAACCGATCAGGGGGATGTCGCTCTTGAGCCGGAGCAGATAGGGAACGGCGCCGATGTGGTCTTCGTGGCCGTGCGTGAGCACCACGCCCACGATGTCGTCCAGGCGGTCACGGATGGGCTCGAAGTCCGGAAGGATCAGGTCGACGCCGGGCTGGTGCTCCTCGGGGAAGAGCACACCGCAGTCGACGATCAGGATCTTGCCGTCGTACTCGAACATGGTCATGTTGCGACCGATCTCGCCGAGTCCGCCGATCGGGATGACCCGAAGCGTTCCTTCATCGAGAGCGGTCGGTTCTACCAGGGGAATGGACATGCTGTCTCCTCAGTCGGACACTCCGCGCGTCCGTTCGTTCGTGGCGACGCGACTCAGCGCGTCGTGCCGTGCACCTTCGGCAGGGCACCACCCGCAGCCGCATTGCGGTCGGGTCGGAAGTTCGAGAAGTCCGCACCGGGAACGTTCTGCACGAGGTCGAGCTCATCCTCGATGAGCGCGGCCTCCCATTCCTCGGGGCCGACCAGGGGAAGGCGGACGCGCGGGCTCGAGATGCGACCGAGTCCGTGCAGGATGTACTTCGCCGCGACCGTTCCCGGCACGTGGGTCATCACGGCACGCACGAGCGGCTCCAGGCGCTTGTGCTCCGCGGTCGCCGTGGCGAGGTCACCCGCGTTCACCGCATCGATGATCGTGCGGTACGGGGCCGCCGCGACGTTGGCCGTCACGCCGATGAGGCCCGTGGCACCGATCGCGAGGTGCGGCAGCACGTTCGCGTCGTCGCCGGAGAAGTACATCAGGTCGGTCTGGTTGAGCACGCGGCTCACCTCGGAGAAGTCGCCCTTGGCGTCCTTCACAGCGAGGATGTTCGGGTGCTTCGCGAGACGCAGAATCGTCTCGTACTTGATCGGCACACCCGTGCGCCCCGGGATGTCGTAGAGGATCACCGGCAGATCGGTCGCGTCGGCGACCAGCCGGAAGTGCGTGAGGATTCCGGCCTGCGTCGGCTTGTTGTAGTAGGGCGTGACGATCATGATGCCGTCGGCGCCGGCCTTCTCGCTGGCCTTGTAGAGCTCGATCGCGTGGGCCGTCTCGTTGGAACCACCGCCGGTGATGATCTTCGCGCGCCCGCCCGAAACGGACTTGCCGACCTCGACGAGCTTGAGCTTCTCCGGGTCTGTCAGGGTCGAGGTCTCGCCGGTCGTTCCCGTCACGACGATGCCGTCCGCGCCTGCGGTGATCACGTCATCGATGTGCTTCTCGACAGCGGGCCAATCGACTTCACCGTCGGCCGTCATCGGAGTGACGAGCGCGACGAGAACCTGTCCGAAAGGGTTGCCCGAGTGCGTCATAAGCCCAGCGTATAGGTTCGACCGGTGGTCCCGCGGACGCGGTGACGCAGATGCACCTCTCCTCGGGGCGCACGGGTCCGAGCGCGTCCCCCGGGCCTGCGCACGTCTCTCGTCGACTCCTGTCGGCCTTAGACGCGACCGCGCCGAGCGACGCCGGACGTGAACGAGCGGGGCAGGACACGCGTCAGCGCCACGATCGCCTTGTATCGAAGTGACGGAACGGATACTGCTCTGCCGCGCGCCGCATCACGCAGACCGGTACGGACGACATCGCGCGCGTTCAGCCACATGATCGCGGGCACACCCTCCTCCCCCACGGCCAGACCCATCCGCTCATGGAAGGACGTGTGCGTGAATCCGGGGCAGAGCGCGGTGACACTCACTCCGTCTCGTGCGTACTCCGCATTCGCCCAGCCGCTGAAGCCGATCAGCCAGGACTTGCATGCCGAATAGGTCGACCGGGAGATGAACCCGGCGACGGAGGCGACGTTGATGATGCGACCACCGCGCCCGCGCATCGTCTGCAGCGCCGCGTGCATCAGGCGCATCGACGCCTCGACGTGCACGCGGAGGTGTCGCACCTCGTCGTCGATGTCGTTGTCCGCGAACTGCAGCGGCAGACCGAACCCGGCGTTGTTGATCAGGAGGTCGACCGGGTCGGAGGTGTCGCGCAATCGGGCGGCGACGCGCTCGACCTCGCTCTCCACCGCGAGGTCGGCGACGAGGATCTCGACCGCGACACCGTACTCCGTGCGCAGCTCCGTGCCCAGCGCCTCCAGCGTCTCGGGTGTCCGCGCCACCAGGATGAGGTCAGCTCGACGCCGTGCCAGCTGGCGCGCGAACTCGGCTCCCAGCCCCGCGCTGGCTCCGGTGATCAATGCGGTGGGCATCAGCGCTCGTACCCGAGGAAGCGGAAGCGGATGCCGGTGCGCGATGTCTGCCACTCGCCCTCATCGACGAGTCGCCAGCCCGTCGTGGCGGGCGCATAGGCGTCTCCGGCGACGTCGATGTCGAGCTCGGTGACCTCGAGGCGATCGGCGTCGCCGATGACCTGACGGAAGATCTCCGCGCCTCCGATGATCCACGCCTTGTCCAGCCCGCGGACTGCTTCGGCGACGGTCGCCGCCCGTCGCGCGCCCTCATGGCTCCAGTCCTGTTGGCGCGTGATCACGATGTTGTCGCGACCGGAGAGCGGGCGGAACCGTTCCGGAAGGGAGTCCCACGTCTTCCGGCCCATCACCACCGGTGCCCCGAGCGTGACGTCCTTGAAGTGAGCGAGATCCTCCGGAACGTGCCAGGGCATCCCGCCCTCCGCTCCGATCACGCCGCCGCGCGCCTCAGCCCAGATCAGCCCGACCCACGTCATACGGCCACCGCCGCCCGGATCGGCGCGTGATGCTGGTAGTCCTCGACGATGAAGTCCTCGTACCGGTAGTCGAAGATCGACTCCGGCTTCCTCGCCAGTCGCAGGGTCGGGTACGCGTAAGGCTCGCGGCTGAGCTGCTCGCGCACCTGCTCCACGTGATTGTCGTAGACGTGGCAGTCACCGCCGGTCCACACGAAGTCCCCGGGCTCCAGGCCGACCTGCTGCGCGATCATCAGGGTGAGCAGCGCATAGGAGGCGATGTTGAACGGCACACCGAGGAACATGTCGGCGCTGCGCTGATACAGCTGACAGGAGAGCTTTCCATCCGCGACGTAGAACTGGAAGAGCGCATGACACGGCGCGAGTGCCATGTCGGGGATATCCGCAGGGTTCCACGCCGAGACGATCAGACGACGGGAATCGGGCGAGCGACGGATCTGCTCGACGACCTCGGAGAGCTGGTCGATGCTGCCGCCGTCGGGAGTCGGCCAGGAGCGCCACTGCACCCCGTACACCGGGCCGAGATCGCCCGACTCGTCGGCCCACTCGTCCCAGATCGTCACGCCGTTGTCGCGCAGCCATCCGACGTTGGAATCCCCTCGGAGGAACCAGAGCAGCTCGTACGCGATCGACTTGAAGTGCACGCGCTTCGTCGTGATGAGCGGGAAGCCCTTCGCGAGGTCGAAGCGGATCTGCCGCCCGAAGACGCTCGTCGTGCCGGTACCCGTCCGATCCGACTTGTGCGTGCCGGTCTCCACGACATCGCGGAGCAGATCTTCATAGGGGGTCGGAAGGGCGGCGCTCATGACAGCCACGATACCTTCCCGCCCCCGTCGCGGGGTGGATCCTCCGCCTTGGAAAGCCCCGTTCGTCATCATCGGAAACATCGACTCCCGATCCCACGAGGGCGGCGTACTCTCGACGCATGTCGCCCGCGCTCGCCCTCGTGATCGTCCTCGGTCTCCTCGTGCTCGCCACGGCGGTCGGGGTCGCGCTTCGGCGGCGCGACGGGCGGCGGCGCGACGGCGGCAGGCTCCGGTTCGATGCCACGGACATCCCCTCGGCAGCACTCGGCTCCCGCGCGACACTGGTGCAGTTCAGCACCGAGACCTGTGCGCGTTGCCCGCAGGTGCGACGGTTGCTGCACTCCTACGCCTCGGGCGACGACGGGCTCGCGCACATCGAGGTCGATCTGACGCACCGCCCCGACCTTTCGGCACGGTACAAGGTGCTGCAGACGCCGACGACCTTCCTCATCGACGGCTCGGGCACCGTCCACGCACGATTCCACGGTGTCCCCCACCGTCATGCACTCACCGAAGCGGTCGCGGCCGTCTGAGGCGCGAAGACTGGAGCACACATGACCACGCCCGCGCATATAGACCCCCGCGGTCCGCGATTCGCGGCCACGATCACCGCGGCACTGCTGCTCGCGGCCACGTTCCTGGCGTTGACGGGGATATCCACCGCCCAGGCGGGGGCGGCGACGTTCGGCTGGTACGCCTATCAGCCGTCGACCGGCGCGACCTTCGTCCCCGGCGGATGGGCCGTGTCCGGAACGCCCCTCGTTCAGCGTGCCCTGGACCCGGGATTCCTGCTCACGGTGATCATCGCCCTGCTGTTCCTGTGGGCCCTGGTCTCACCGAGGACGGCCCCCTGGGGTGTCCTGTTCCGCGCGCTGGTGCGCCCTCGGCTCGCGCCACCTGCGGAGCTTGAAGATCCGCGACCGCCTCGGTTCTCTCAGGGGGTCGGTCTCTTCGTGGTCGGCGTCGGTCTCGTTCTGCACCTCGTCGGGGTCCCCTGGGCGTTGCCGATCGCCACCGCTGCCGCCTTCATCGCCGCCTTCCTCAACGCGGCGTTCGGCTTCTGCCTCGGATGCCAGATGTACCTGCTGCTCCAGCGGGTCGGCGTGATCGGCCGGACAGCCCCCGCAGCGTGATTCCGGTTCCCTCCGAACCGAACCGTCGATAGGCTGGCCGCGACGTGACCCCTCATCCCTCGGGGCACGAGAACCGGAGGAACCATGCCCGTCACCAGCGAAGCCGCCAGCACCTGGACAGGATCGCTCATGGAGGGGTCGGGCACCGTGGCGTTCTCTTCGTCGAAGCTCGGCACCTTCCCGATCAACTGGAAGGCTCGCAGCGAAGGCAGCGACACCACGACCACGCCGGAAGAGCTCATCGCTGCCGCTCACGCCTCGTGCTTCAGCATGGCGCTCTCCCACGCCCTGGCCGAGAACGGCACGCCTCCCGAGCGAGTCGACGCGAGCGCGTCCGTCACCTTCAAGCCCGGTGTCGGCATCACCGGCAGCCACCTCAACGTCAACGCGACCGTCCCGAACCTCACTCCGGAGGCGTTCCAGGAGATCGCGAACGGAGCGAAGACCGGGTGCCCGGTGTCTCAGGCGCTCGCGGGCATCGAGATCACGCTCGAGGCGACGCTCGCCTGATCGTCGAACCCGACGTCAGGGCCGACGGAAGAGGCGGATCGCCTCGCGGATGCTGGCTCTGGCGTCTTTCCGGCGTCCGGCGGCGTCTTGCACGACGCCCAGGCGGTACCGTGCACGCCAGTCATCATGCGCGGCGTCCGCTTCCGCTGCGTACCGTGCGATGAGGGGGTCTGCGTCGGCGCGCGCGATACGCCCGCTCGGCGTCAGCTCGGTCTCCACCGGAGGCATTCCTCCCTCCGCGTCGAGCAGCCGCCCCAGGCGGTCCGCGCCGAAGCCGAACATCATCTCCCGGACGAGCGCCCAGGCACCGATCGGAGCCAGCACGAGGAGCGTGATGCCCATGCCGATCGAAATCGGAGTGCCGACCGAGATGAACATCACGGCGAGCCAGATCGCGACCGCAAGGTAGACGAGCAGCGCCGCCGCCATCAGCGCGACGCCGATCCGCGACATCACGAGCGGATGCCGATGTCGATCATGTGCTCGAGGCCGACGACCACACCGGCGGCGCTTCGCGCGAAGGGGACCGCGATGCGGATCCCGGGTGCGTAGGCGAGCGCCGAGTCCGTGGTGTCGTGGGTGAACGTCAGCGATTCCCCCGGTCCGGACAGGATGACCTCCTGCTTGGCGACGACACCGGGGCGACGCAAGGAGTGAATGGGCACGCTTCCGACCTGCTGCCCCCGGGCGCGCTGATCGGCGTGCGGCGCACTCACCGGCCCCTGCTCCGCGCGCGCGGCCGCGATGAGTTCCGCGGTACGCACGGCCGTGCCGCTGGGCGAATCGATCTTGGTCTCGCGATGCGCCTCGATGATCTCCGCGGAGCCGAAGAACGGGGCCGCCGCCGCCGCGAGGGCTGACCCGAGCACCGATCCGAGCGAGAAGTTGGGGATGAAGACCGCGCCGGTCCCGGCCGCCTCGACGAGGGGGCGCACCAGCGCGATCCGCTCGGACGACCAGCCCGAGGTCGCGACGAGCACATTGATCCCTCGCTCGACGGCGGCGCGGACGACGTCGACGCTCACCTGCGGCGTCGATGCATCGATGACGAGGCCGGCGCCGTCCAGCTCGGAGAGCTCACTCGACGAGGTCAGCACACGGCTCACCTCGAACCCCTCGAGCTCGTCGACCACCGCATGGATGATCTGTCCGAGCTTCCCGGTGCCGCCGACGAGTGCTACCTGCGTGGTCATGCGTCCAGTCTATTTCGCGGACATCGCCCGCCTCGCGGGGCGCGCGGGACCGCATCGCACCCGATTCGGGGAGCGCTCGACCTCACACGAGCAGTGCGTCGGGAATTCCGGTGCGCAGCTCCACCGGCAGGTGACCGGTGTCGTTGTGCGTGAGCAGCGTCCACGGCCGTCCCTGTTTCTGCGCGATCACCGTCAGGCCGCAGTGTGACTGGTTCAAGGTCATCCAGCGCCACTCCGGCGCCGCGAGCACCTCGCGGACGAACCAGGAGATCACGAAGTTGTGGGTGATGAGCACCTCGTGGACATCGCCGGTCTTGCGAACGAGGAACTCGTTAACGGCATCCGACATCTGTGCGCGCCCCGCCTCGATCTCCGCCTCGGTCACCGACCCGAAGAACGGTTCGAACGCAGACGGAGTGTCCTCGGTCATCCCGGTCGGCACGCAGTCGAAGAGCAGTGCCGTCGGTGCGGGGTCGACCGAGGGCAGTCGCGCGGCGATCGCCCGCGCCGTCTCGTTGGCCCGCAAGAGCGGGGAATGCCACACAGCATCGAGCGGAAGGCCGGACAACCGGTCGGCGATCAGCTCCGCCTGACGCTGCCCCCGCGGGGAGAGGGGTCCGTCGGCGAGACCATGTTCTGCGTCCTGATGTTCACCGTGTCTAACCAGATATATGTAGTGCGTCACAACTCGCTCGCTTCATTGCCAGCATCCGCCGGGCGTTCATTCCACCCTATGTCAACGGCGGACGATACTCAGTTGCCGGCCCGCGTGAGCTCGGCGAGGTGGCTCCGTGACAGCGAGACGCCGGCGCCCTGCATGAGCTCATCGACATGATCCGTCGCGAAAGCGTTCACGATCGGCGCAGCGACGGTGCGCTGCGCGAGAAGCCAGGCGATCGACACCGCCGCCACGGGCACGCCGAGCTCTTCGGCGACCTGATCGAGCGCGCGCAACACCTTGATGCCTCGTCGATTCAGGTGCCCACGCAACTGCTCGCCGCGCACGCCGCGCGAGGTGAGCGCCTTGTTGCGGTGCCGACCGGACAAGAACCCGTGCTCGAGCGCATGGGACGGCGTGACCGCCAGGTTCTGCGCGCCGGCCACGAGGCGCAGATCGCCTTCGAACGGCAGACGCCGGACCAGGTTGTACGGTGCGTCGATGACCTGCACCCGCGGGTAGCCGGCTGAGGCGAGGATGCGCGCCTCGACCAGCCGCTCCGGCGCGAGCCCGTAGGCGCCGAGCGCGCCGACCTTGCCCGCGTCCGACAGCCATTCGACGGTCGCCAGGGTGTCTTCGAGGTTGGTCGTCGCGTCGAGCGTGGCGTCGAGGTACAGCACGTCGATCCGCTCGACACCGAGTCTGGTGAGCGAGCCCTCGACCGCGCGCACGAGGTTCACGGAGCCGAGCCCGGGGTTGTCGGCATGAGCGCCGACGCGCACACTCAGGACGGCACGCTCGCTCTGTCCGCGCGAACGCAGCCACTGGCCGATGATGTGCTCGCTCCGGCCACCGGAGAATCCGTCCGCGGTGTGGATCGCGTTGCCACCGAACTCGACGTAGCGATCAAGGATGCCGTGGCTGGTCTCGAGGTCGACGTTCCAGCCGAACTCTGCAGCGCCGAGCATCAGCGGGAAGGTCTCGAAGCCGGTCTCGCCGAGTGGCACCCGGATGGATTCCCCTATCCCCGGACCGACGATGGGAATGGGCGCGGAGGGATGCTCGGCTGCGGCCGCGTGGTCGCGTTCCGCTGACGCTCCTGCGCCTACGCCGAACAACCGCATACTCTCTCACCCCCGCGTCGATCGGTGCGTCCCGACCTGCGTACCTGCTGGATCTGCACCCCCCGGTGCGTACTTCCGAGGGTAGGCGAATTCACACAACGTCCTGACCAATCCGGGGAACGTCGGGGAAACGCCCGATAACGATTTGGTCACACCGGAGACGACGGAACCCGGGCCCGTCCAGCGCGGACGGACCCGGGTTCCTGTTCGAGCTCTGGGCCTACTCCGCGGCAGCGGCCTCGGCAGGAGCTGCCTCGGCGGCCGGAGCGTCGTCGAGCACGGGCTCGAGCGAGAGCTTGCCGCGGTCATCGATCTTCGTGATCTTCACGAGGATCTTCTGACCGACCGACAGGACGTCATCGACGTTCTCGACCCGCTTGCCACCGGCGAGCTTGCGCACCTCGGTGACGTGCAGGAGGCCGTCCTTGCCCGGCAGCAGCGAGATGAACGCACCGAACGTGGCGATCTTCACGACGGTGCCGAGGAACTGCTCTCCGACCTCCGGGTTCGTGGGGTTCGCGATCGCGTTGACCTGAGCACGGGCGGCCTCGGCCGAGGGGCCGTCGGTCGCGCCGATGTAGACGGTGCCGTCCTCCTCGATGGAGATCTGCGCGCCCGTCTCGTCCTGGATCGCGTTGATCGTCTTGCCCTTCGGGCCGATCAGCTCACCGATCTTGTCGACAGGGATCTGCACGCTGATGACGCGCGGAGCCGTGGGCGCCATCTCGTCCGGAGCGTCGATCGCCGCGTTCAGGACGTTGAGGATCGTCAGACGAGCCTCGCGGGCCTGAGTGAGCGCACCGGCGAGCACCGACGACGGGATGCCGTCGAGCTTCGTGTCGAGCTGGATCGCCGTGACGAACTCGCTGGTACCGGCGACCTTGAAGTCCATGTCGCCGAGAGCATCTTCGGCGCCGAGGATGTCGGTCAGTGCCGCGTAGCGGGTCTCACCGTCGACCTCATCGGAGACGAGACCCATCGCGATACCGGCGACGGGGGCGCGCAGCGGCACACCCGCGTTCAGCAGCGACAGGGTCGACGCGCACACGGAGCCCATCGAGGTGGAGCCGTTGGAGCTCAGCGCCTCGGACACCTGACGGATCGCGTACGGGAACTCCTCGCGGCTCGGCAGCACCGGCACGAGGGCGCGCTCGGCCAGGAAGCCGTGCCCGATCTCGCGACGCTTCGGCGAACCGACACGGCCGGTCTCACCGGTCGAGTAGGGCGGGAAGTTGTAGTGGTGCATGTACCGCTTGCTCGTCGTGGGCGACAGCGAGTCGATCTGCTGCTCCATCTTGAGCATGTTCAGCGTGGTGACGCCCATGATCTGGGTCTCGCCGCGCTGGAAGATCGCGGAGCCGTGCACGCGCGGGATGACCTGCACCTCGGCGTCGAGCGGCCGGATGTCCGCCAGGCCACGGCCGTCGATGCGAGCGCCCTCGGTGAGGATGCGTCCACGGACGATCTTCTTCGTGACCGACTTGTACGCGGCGGAGAACTCCAGCGGAGCCGCGGCCGGCAGCGAGCCCGCCTCGGTGGCCTCGATGAGCTCGGCCTTGACGCGGTCCTTGATCGCGTCGTCAGCGGTCTGACGCTCGACCTTGTCGGCGATCTGGTAGACGTCGCTGAGCTCGGCGAAAACGCGCTCGGAGACGAAGCTGTAGACCTCGTCGCTGTACGCGGGGAAGACCGGGTACACGCCCGGCTCCTTCGACGCGGTGGCGGCGAGCTCGGCCTGAGCCTTGACGAGCTGGGCGATGAAGGGCTTCGAGGCCTCGAGGCCCTGGGCGACGATCTCCTCGTTCGGCTTCGTGGCGCCGGCCTTGATCAGGTTCCAGCTGTCCTCGGTGGCCTCGGCCTCGACCATCATGATGGCGACGTCTTCCGTGCCATCGGCCTTGGTGACCACGCGGCCGGCGACGATCAGGTCGAACACGGCCTCCGAGACCTGCTCGGCAGTCGGGAACGCGACCCACTGGTCCGCGTGCTGGCCGTTGCCGGGGATGAACGCGAGGCGCACACCGGCGACGGGGCCCGAGAACGGCAGACCCGAGATCTGGGTCGACGCCGATGCCGCGTTGATCGCGAGAGCGTCGTAGAACTCGCCCGGTGCGATCGACAGGACGGTGATGACGATCTGGACCTCGTTGCGCAGGCCGTCGACGAACGACGGACGCAGCGGACGGTCGATCAGACGGCAGACGAGGATCGCCTCGGTGGAGGGACGACCCTCACGACGGAAGAACGAGCCGGGGATCTTGCCTGCGGCGTAGGAGCGCTCCTCGACGTCGACCGTCAACGGGAAGAAGTCGAAGCCCTCGCGCGGGTGCTTGCCTGCGCTGGTGGCCGAGAGGAGCATGGTCTCGCCGTCGAGGTACGCGGCGACTGCGCCCTGAGCCTGCTGCGCGAGGCGGCCGGTCTCGAAGCGGATGGTGCGGGTGCCGAAGCGGCCGTTGTCGAGAACGGCCTCGGTGGCGGTGATTTCAGGACCTTCCAAGAGGTCTCTCCTTCTTTGTTTAGACTCGCGAGTCCATGTGACGCGCGAGCGTGTTCAAAGGAGCGGAACGGAAGGGTTCGGGCGCGCGGGCACTCCCGCGAATCTCGCCTGCGCTGGCCACCAGTAGAAAGCCACCCGACACGCGCCGAGGAACCCACCACAGGGGACCAGCTTCTCCGCCGATCGCTCCATGAGTCGATGTGAAGTTGTGCAGTTGACACACGTCAACCTCATCCACCCTACCAGCGCATACCCCGAATGCTGGTGTCGCTCCGAGCTTCGCGGATCCGACACGTGACGGTCAGATGCTGTTCATCCGCAGGATCCCGCGGCGCGACGAGGATCCGCTCTGCTGAGATCATGCGCATGTCAGTGATCGGCTGCGGGTACCTCGGTGCCGTGCATGCCGCAGCGATGGCCTCCCTCGGACACGATGTCACGGGTATCGACGTCGACGAGGAGAAGATCGCCGCCCTCATGGCGGGGAAGGCACCGTTCTTCGAGCCTCGACTCCCGGAGATGCTCGAAGAAGGCCTCGCTTCCGGACACCTGCGATTCAGCAGCCGGATGGCGGATGCCGCGGGCGCGGACGTCCACTTCCTCGCGGTCGGAACGCCTCAGATTCCCGGAGGTCACGCCGCGGATCTCCGCTACGTGGATGCGGCGATCGACGCGCTCCTCCCCCACTTGCGCCGCGGGGACGTCGTCGCGGGCAAGTCGACCGTGCCCGTCGGGACCGCCGGGCGACTGGCACGGCTCATCGCCGCGTCGGGAGCGACCCTGGTCTGGAACCCCGAATTCCTCCGCGAAGGGTGGGCGGTGCACGACACCCTGACCCCGGATCGTCTCGTGGTCGGTGCGGAACAGGGGGGTGACGGCACGCGCGCCGTCGCCACCCTGCGCGAGGCGTACGCGGCGGCCGTCGACGCCGGAACACCCTTCCTGGTCACCGACCTCGCCACGGCCGAGCTGGTCAAGGGGGCGTCGAACGCCTTCCTCGCCACCAAGATCTCCTTCATCAACGCGATGGCGGAGATCGCCGAAGCCTCCGAGGCGGACATCACGCTGCTCGCCGATGCCCTCGGGCTGGACAGCCGTATCGGGCGACGCTACCTCGGCGCGGGTATCGGCTTCGGTGGCGGGTGCCTGCCGAAGGACATCCGCGCCTTCGCCGCGCGCGCAGATGAGCTCGGTCGCGGCGAAGCGGTCGGCTTCCTGCGCGAAGTGGACATGATCAACCTGCGACGCCGCGACCGGGCCGTGCGCCTGGTGGTCGATGCGCTCGGCGGACTCGTGTTCGGGCGCCGGATCGCTGTCCTCGGAGCGGCGTTCAAACCGTTCAGCGATGACATCCGTGATTCTCCGGCTCTGGATGTCGCCGTGCGCCTGCGAGGTCTCGGCGCAGACGTCGTCGTCACCGACCCTGCGGCGATCGACAACGCCATCGCCGCGCACCCGCAACTGGGATATGCCCGCGAGTGCGACGACGCACTGCGCGACGCCGATGCCGTGGTGATCGTGACCGAATGGGACGAATACCGGCGTGAGCTCTCGCCGGAGCACGCGGGCGGGCTGGTCCGCGGGCGGATCGTCATCGATGGACGCAACTGTCTCGACGCGGCGGCGTGGCGCGCCGCCGGCTGGCAGTATCACGGCATGGGTCGACGCTGACCCCCCGTCCGGAGGGGATTCAGCCGACGAACGCGGATCGGGGAGCCGACGATCCTCCGAGGCGGACGTAGTCATCATGCTTCGCCGTCCGCCCGTCGCCCGCAACGCGACCGTGCAGACGACGCCAGACCCAGGGCAGTGCGTGACGTCGCCACCACGCCCCCACGCCGAGGGGCTCGTGCTCGTGTAGTGCGGCATCGAGCGCTCCGAGAGCGTCGGCGTCCGGCACCCCGAGGAGCTCACCCGCCCGATACGCGAGGAAGCGATGCCCCCGGCTGCTCAGATGAACCAGGTCTTCGCCCCAGTTCGGGTGTTCGGCCAGCTGAGGGTGCAGATCCGTGTCGATCAGCATGGCCCCGGTGCGCGCCGCGATCCCGGTCAGAGCCGTCGCGTAGGCGGAGAACCTGCGGGTGTAGATCCACGCCGCACGGCGACCGGGGAGAAACGGCGTCACGAGGAGCACGTCGGCACCGATCGCCCGCAACCGCCGCACCGCGACCTCGAGCTCTGCGGCGAGCGCGGAGACATCGACACGGCGCTTCACGAGGTCGTTGGCTCCGATCAAGATCGACACGAGGTCCGGGCGAAGCTCGAGTGCCCTGGTCAGCTGGACGCCGGAGACGTCGTGCACTCGCTGGGAGCGGACGGCGAGGTTCGCGTAGTGCAGGTCGCCCCGGGCGGCGAGCAGCAGGGCGAGGCGATCAGCCCAGCCGCGGAGGGTCCCGTCGGGGGCCGGATCGCACAGTCCCTCCGTGAGTGAGTCGCCGAGCGCGACATAGCGGTGCCACTTCCGATCGGTGACCGGTGCGGGCGGCTCCGGTCGGACGCGCCTGCGCGCGCGGGCGCGGGAATCCGCGTGGTGCAGCGCCTGCGCCTCGTCGAAGTACTCGAGGAGCCGGTCACACACGCCGGTCCAGCTGCGGCTCTGCACGGCGTCGCGTCCGGCTTCCCCGAACGCCCGGCGTTTGCGGGTGTCGCCGGCGAGGTCGGCCACGCGCGCACGGAGGTCGTCGAGGTCCCCCGGGCGGTACAGCCACCCGTCGATGCCCATGCGCACCAGGTCCAGGGGTCCGCCACGCCCGGTCGCGATGACGGGGACACCGCTGGCATGGGCCTCTTGGAGTGTCTGCCCGAAAGTCTCGCTCTCCCCCGGGTGCACGAACACGTCGAACGACGCGATCGCTGCGGCGAGCGCGTCACCGGCGAGGTGTCCGAGGAAAAGGGCATCCGGGAGCACGGTCTCGAGCTGCGCTCTGCTGGGCCCGTCCCCGACGATCACGAGCCGGGCGCCCGGGATGTCGCGGAGGACGACGAGGTCCTCGACCTGTTTCTCGGGGGCGAGCCGACCGACGTAGCCGATCACGACGTCGGCGCCCCAGGTCGCACGGAGCGCGGGGTCGCGTCGCGTGGGTTGGAAGCGCTCGGCATCGACCCCTCTCCCCCAGCGGCGGACACGGTCCACACCGAGTGCGGCGAGCTGCTGCGCCGCATCGGCGGAGGGCGCGAGGGTCATCGTCGCCCGCCGGTGCAGTCGTGCGATGTGCGTCTGAGCGATCCCCGTGGTCGCCGCCATCCGGTACCTCTCGGTGTAGGCGGCCACGTCCGTCTGATACGCGGCGACGCTCGCGACGTCGAGCCGCTCAGCGGCGAGCACGCCCCGCCAGCCGAGAGCGAACGGGGAGGCGAGATGGACGACGTCGGGCGCGAAGCCTCGCAGGGAGGAAGCGATGCGTTGCGCACCCGACGTTCCCACCCTGACGTCGGGGTAGCCGGGCAGTCCGAGACTCGGGATCGCCTCGATCGGGGCGCCGTCGACCTGTTCGGGGACGCCGACGGCGGCCGGAGCCACGACATGTGCCTGGTGACCTCTCTGCTCGAGGTGGCGCAGGACCTGGAGGACGGAGCCGGTGACGCCGTTCATGTGCGGAAGGAAGGATTCTGTGACGATCGCTACTCTCACATCCCCAGGATGACGGCACTCGAAGGCCGCAGCGTCGGAAGACGGCACTCGGCACCGGATGTTCACCGGATGCTGGTCGATGGGTCACCGGCTATCCGATCTCCGGTTCCCGAGTCGGTCGATCCGGCGACCGACTCGGGCCCGCTGCTCGCCGGGTGCGCGATCGAGAGAGGGTGACCCGTTGCACCGGGTGCTCTAGGCTCAGGTCATGAGCACCGAAGAAGGCGCCTCCTCGTCTGAGGAGATGAAGCGCAAGTTCAAGGAAGCGCTCGAGAAGAAGAACGCGCACCAGCGGCAGGGCGAGGCACACCTCGACGGCGATTCCGCCGTCCACAGCGCGCACGCCCCGCAGACCCGGCGCGAGTTCCGACGCAAGAGCGGTTGACCGCGCGGATGCGGGAGTCCGTTCCTCGGACTCCCGCATCCCTCTCTCTCGGTCAGGCGCTTCCGGCCCGCATCCGAGCCCGCTCCTCCTTCGCCGCCATCTCCGTGAGAACCGCCTCGCGCAGGTCCTGGACATCGGCCCCTTGCGACCCGCCCGATGTCGCGTGCGCGTCCACCCCATCGAGCAGCGACTCGTCGAACGGCAGCTCGCCGCCGAGGACCCGGCGCACGCGCGCCCGGTCGATCTGCTTCGTCCAGGTGCCGATCAGGAGCGTAGCCACGGCGTTGCCGGTGAAGTTCGTGAGGGCGCGACCCTCGGACATGAAGCGGTCGATGCCGACGATCACCCCGACGCCGTCGACGAGATCGGGACGATAGGCCTGCAGACCACCGGCGAGCGTCGCGAGCCCTGCGCCAGTGACCCCGGCTGCGCCCTTGCTCGCGATGATCATGAACACCAGCAGTCCGATCTGCTCGCCGATCGACATCGGCTGCCCCATCCCGGTGGCGATGAACAGCGATGCCATGGTCAGGTAGATCGCCGTGCCGTCGAGATTGAACGAGTATCCCGTCGGAACCGTGATGCCGACCACCGGCTTGGAGACGCCGACGAACTCCATCTTCGCGATCAGACGCGGGAGCGCGGACTCCGAGGAAGAGGTACCGACGATCAGGAGGTACTCCCGTCCCAGGTACTTCATGAGCGAGAAGATGTTCACCCGAGCCACCGTCCAGAGCAGCGCTCCCAAGACCACGACGATGAACAGGATGCAGGTGATGTAGAACGCGCCCATCAAAATGCCCAGGCTCCAGATCGCTGCGATCCCGGTCTTGCCCACCACCGCCGCGATCGCACCGAACGCCCCGATCGGCGCCAGCCACAGGATCATCCCGAGAATGCGGAACACGAGCTTCTGGAGTTGCTTGACCGCCTCCATGATGGGCGCCCCGCGCTCACCGAGCCCCTGCAGCGCGAATCCGACGAGGAGCGCGATGAACAGCACCTGCAGCACACTCTCACCGGTGAAGGCCGAGAAGAACGTGGTCGGGATGATGCCCAGGATGAACTCCTGCGTCGTCTTCGCCTCCGTGTCGGCCGCGTCGTAGGTCGCCGAGGCCATGTCCAGTCCGGCGCCGGGGTGGATGATGTTGCCCACGAGCAGTCCGATCGCGAGTGCGAACGTCGACATCACCATGAAGTAGAGCAGTGCCAGCCCGCCGATCTTGCCCACGGTCGCGGCCTTGGCGATGGAGCCGACCCCGACGACGATCGTGCAGAAGATGATCGGCGCGATCATCATCTTGATCAGCGCGACGAAGCCCTTGCCGAGAGCTTCGAACCCCTGGCCGATCTCCGGCCAGACCAGACCCACCACGGCACCGAGCACCACGGCGATCAGGACGGACACGTAGAGCCACGTATGCCTGTCCCACGCGTGCTTCCCCCGTCGCCAGTTGAACTTCGGGAGTGCGAATCCTGTCGTGAGCGCCATGCGTCCTCCTTGATCGTCGACGTCGTCGTCCGGTGGCGGCTGCGGTGCCGCCGATCGGGTCCCAGAGTCGCCGACTTCGCGGCGCAGCACGATTTGTGGTCGTATTGGTCTCGGCACGGACCATCGACGATCGGAGGCACGCGATGACGCGCACCTCCCCCGGGCGCAGCACCGCCTCTCGCGTGTTCTTCGTGCTGCTCGGCGCGACCGTCGTTATCGGCGTGCTGGTGGCCGGTTTCCTCGTCGTGGAGACCCAACGGGCGCTCCGGACCGAGGCGGAGCGGGTCACGGCTGCCACCGCGGAGGCTCTGGCGGTCTCGCCGGTGGTCGTGGCCGGGCTCGTCGGCACAGACGCCGAGGCAGCCACCGAGGTTCTCGAGCCCTACACGCTGGACGTGATCGCGCGCGCGGACCTCGACTTCATCACGATCATGACGCCCGACGGCATCCGGATCACGCACCCCGATCCGGCACAGATCGGCAAACGCTACCTCGGAACGATCCCCACCGCCGCCCGCAGCCTCACAGAGGTCTTCACCGGCACGCTCGGACCGTCCGTGCGGACGATCGTGCCCGTGACCGCCGCAGACGGAGAGGTGATCGGGTGGGTCTCGGCCGGCGTCACGACCGAGACCATCAGCGACACCCTGATCCGCCGGCTGCCCCTCACCCTCGGCATCACCGCCGGGCTGATCGCACTCGGCGCGGCCGGGGCCGTGATCGCGCGGCGGGCGACGCGGCGCATCACGGGAGATCTTCCGCCGGGGCAGCTGCGAGATGCGGTCTCTTCGTACGAGTCGATCCGTACGCTCGGCGATGCCCTCCGCGCCCAGACCCATGAACACGGGAACCGGATGCATGCCGCCGTCGCCCTGCTCGAGCTGGGGCGCAGCGCCGAAGCCATCGAGATCCTGACCGAGACGTCTCGCCAGAGTCAATCTCTCGTCGATCAGGTCACGGCGCGGCGTCACGGTGACCCGGCCGTCGGTGCGCTGCTCCTCGGGAAAGCGTCGCAGGCCAAAGAGCGTGGCATCGACTGGCGCGTGCACATCGAGCCGGAGACTCCGCGTACCCCGCTCTCGCCGGTCGACGCCGTCTCGGTGCTCGGCAACCTCGTGGACAACGCGATGGATGCGGCCGCCGAGTCCGAGGATCGCTGGGTGCGGGTGTCCCTGCGCTCCGGGGAGGAAGGTGAGGTGGTGCTCGAGGTCTCCGACAGCGGCCCGGGTATCCCGCGAGCCCAGCAGGACCGGATCTTCGAACAGGGCTACTCGACCAAGCCCGCGGACGCCCAGGGACGCGGCGTCGGCTTGGCACTCGTGCGGTCCGTGGTCACCGGAGCAGGCGGCACAGTCTCGATCAGTGACGGGCCGACGACGTTCCGCGTCGTCCTGCCCGCAGCGACCGGGCCGCGGAGGTCACGCCCATGATCCGCACGCTGCTCGTCGACGACGATGCCCTCACGCTCGAACTCCACCGCGACTACCTGGCCCGCCTCGACGGGTTCATCGTCGCCGGAGAGTGCAGCAGCGCCCGCGCAGCCTTGAACGCGGTGCTCGATCGGCCCGGCGCCGCTGCCTTCGACCTCGTCCTGCTCGACATCACCATGCCGGACGGGTCGGGGATCGATGTGCTGCGGACGCTGCGTGCTCGGGCGGAAGCCACCGACGTCATCGCGATCACCGGGGTGCGTGACGCCGAGACCGTCCGTCAGATGGCGGCCCTCGGCGTCTATCACTACCTGATCAAGCCGTTCCCGTTCGCCGTGTTCCAGGAGCGGATGGTCGGGTACCGCGCCCATCGGGAGCAGGCCACGACGACCGCAGGCGAAGCGACGCAGGCGGAGGTCGACGCCCTCCTTGGCCGTGCCACGGGCACGGTCGCCGTGCCGAAGGGCCTGTCCGTCGCGTCGCTCGAGAAGATCAGCGCCGTGTTGCGGACCTCCGGCCCGCTGTCGGCACGGGAGGCCGCCGAACGGCTCGGGATGTCGCGGGTCGCCGCGCGTCGGTACCTCGAGCACCTCGTGGCGGAGGGCGTGCTCACGCGGGCGGCGCGCTACGGGACGCGCGGACGCCCGGAGACCGAGTACGACTGGAGGCGGCGCACCGGACCGACCGCCTGACCGTCACCCGTCAGGGGCGAGTCGTGATCCGGCTCACTCGCCGGCCAGCCCGCCCAGCATGTGCCCGAACGAGCGCCCCTCGCCCAGGTACGTGGCGGGGTCGTACGGGTCTTCGACCGTCGTCTCCTCACGACGGATGATCGCCTCTGCGAGCTCTCTGGCTCCTCGCTCCACACGCTTGCCGAGCGGAGCCACATCGTCGCCGGAACCACCCCAGTCGCTCGACGCGGCGAACACCCCGGTCGAGACGGCATCGGCGTGGAGGTAGGCGAAGAGCGGCCGGATGGCGTAGTCGATCGCGAGAGAGTGTCGCGCCGTGCCGGCGTTCGCACCGATCAGCACGGGCTTGCCCCGGAGGGAATCCGGGTCGAGCACATCGATGAACGACTTGAAGAGCCCCGAGTAGCTCGTCGAGAAAATCGGCGTCACCGCGATGAGAGCGTCGGCCGAGACCACGGTGTTGATCGCGGTCTCGAGCGCAGGCGGTGCGAAGCCGGTGAGCATGTTGTTGGTGATGTCGTGTGCGTAGTCGCGAAGCTCGATGACATCGACACTCGCCTGGATGTCCTGCTCGGCGAGCGCCTTGACGGTCTCGGTCGCGAGCCGGTCGGCGAGCATCCGCGTGGAGGACGGGTTCGACAGGCCGGCGGAGACGACGGCGATACGACGCGTGGTCATCTCACGCCTCCGTCCGGCCGAGCCCGAATGCCGCGCCGGCGGGGGCGGGAGAGTCCTGATACGGCGAGTCGCCGGTCAGGTTGTCACCGCGGTTGGCGCCGGGACGGGCCTGACGGGTCGGCCCGTCCCCGAACTCGGCCTTGACGCGTGCCGCGTGGGTCGGCGCGTCGGGTACCGCGGCAGGACGGTCGTTCGCGAGTTCCTTGCGGAGCACGGGCACGACCTCGGAGCCGAGGATGTCGAGCTGCTCCAGCACCGTCTTCAGCGGCAGGCCCGCGTGATCGATCAGGAACAGCTGTCGCTGGTAGTCGCCGTAGTGCTCCCGCATGGCGGCGTAGCGGTCGATGACCTGTTGCGGGGAGCCGACGGTCAGCGGAGTCATCTCGGTGAAGTCCTCCATGCTCGGCCCGTGGCCGTAGACCGGCGCGTTGTCGAAGTACGGACGGAACCGGTTGACCGCGTCCTGCGAGTTCGCAGCCATGAACACCTGTCCGCCCAGACCCACGATGGCCTGCTCCCTGGTCCCGTGGCCGTAGTGCTCGAAGCGCTGCCGGTACAGCTCGATCAGGCGCTGGTAGTGCTCCTTCGGCCAGAAGATGTTGTTCGCGAAGAAGCCGTCACCGTAGTAGGCGGCCTGCTCCGCGATCTCCGGGGTGCGGATGGACCCGTGCCAGACGAACGGCGGGATGCCGTCGAGCGGACGAGGCGTCGAGGTGAAGCCCTGCAACGGAGTGCGGAACTTCCCCTCCCAGTCGACCACGTCCTCACGCCACAGCTTGTGCAGCAGCGCGTAGTTCTCGATCGCGAGCGGGAGTCCCTGACGGATGTCCTGCCCGAACCACGGATACACCGGTCCGGTGTTGCCGCGGCCGAGCATGAGGTCCATGCGGCCGTCGGACACGTGCTGGAGCATCGCGTACTCCTCGGCGATGCGCACGGGGTCGTTCGTGGTGATGAGCGTCGTCGACGTGGAGACGATGAGGCGCTCGGTCTGCGCGGCCAGTGCCGCCAGGAAGGTCGTGGGGCTGGAGGACCAGAACGGCGGATTGTGGTGCTCGCCGATGGCGAAGACGTCGAGTCCGACCTCTTCCGCGTGGACGGCGATGGCCGTCGTCGCCTTGATGCGCTCCTGCTCGCTGGGGGTGATGCCGGTGAGGGGGTCGCGGGTGATGTCGCTGACCGACATGATGCCGAACTGCATCGCCTGCGCGCCTGACTGCTCGCTCATGATTGCTCCGTGTTCTCCGAACCGGATGACTCGCATCCAGTTCTATTCACTTGAATGTAACTGTGTCAACGCGCTCACAGCAACTTTATTCCCGGGCTGTAATCTCGGACGATGAGCAGTACCGGCGCCGACCTCACAGGGCCCACCACAGGTTCGATCCCGCGACGAAGACGGCGCGTGCCGTTCTGGGACAACGCACGGTACTTGTGCATCGTGCTCGTCGTCCTCGGACACGCGATACAACGCCTCACCTACGACTCCGACATCGCGTTCGCCCTCTATCTCGCGCTGTACGCGTTCCACATGCCGGCGTTCGCGATCATCTCCGGGTACTTCTCCAAGTCCGGCTCCCCCACCAAGACGCAGATGGCCCGGGTGATCACAGACATCATCCTCCCCTACGTGATCTTCGAGACGCTCTGGACCCTCACCAAGTGGGCCGTGGAAGGCGAGGCATCGCCCAACTTCACGAAGCCGAGCTGGACGCTCTGGTTCCTCCTCGCCCTCGGCATCTTCCGCCTGATCCTCCCCTACCTCGCGCTGCTGCGCTGGCCGTTGCTGTGGACCGTCCTGATCTCGATCGGCTCGGGCTATCTCCCGAACGTCGACAGCACCTTCTCCCTGTCCCGCACGCTCGGACTCCTCCCGTTCTTCGCGCTCGGCTGGTGGCTCCGCGAGCATGACATCGTCGATCGACTGCGGTTGCTCGACTTCCGCCCGTGGTGGATCCGCGCTGCCGCGGTCGCCGTCCTCGCCGCAACGGGCTGGGCGGCCTGGAACTGGCTGCCCCTCTGGCAGGCCATCGACCTTCGACACTGGCTGTTCTATGAGGACGCATACTCCGATCTGGGCGGCGACCAGTGGTGGGCGGGCGGGATCCGGATCGCCCTGATGCTGCTGGCCGTCGTGCTGTGCGCGGCGTTCTTCCTCCTGATCCCCCGCGGCTCGTATTGGTGGACGTCCTTCGGTCAGTACACGATGTACGTCTACCTGCTGCACTCCTTCGTGCTCTATCCGTTCCGCGAGACAGGCGTCCTCCGAGACCTCGAACCCACCTGGCTCTGGCTGCCGCTGGTCACCGCACTCTCGGTGCTCGTCGCACTTCTGCTCGCGACCCGGCCGGTGCGCTGGGTCTTCCGCCCGCTGATCGAACCGCGCCCGGGGTGGTTCTTCGCCGACCCCGAGCTCACTCGACGGGAAGGGCGTCGCAACGATCCCACCGGTTCGCGGCGTCCGGGTCCGACCTCGTGACGGCCAGGAGCGTGGCGCACACCGTGCGGGACAGCATCGTGGAGGCAGCCACGCTCTCCGGCTTCGGCGCACACGGACTGCACGTGCGCATCGGCGACGCCGAGGCCGAGCACCGGTGGACCGCCGACGTCCGGGAAGACGTGCACTCCGTCGCGAAGGGCGTCTGCGTCCTGGGCGCTGCCCTCGCCGCCGACGAGGGGCTGGTCGACGTCGACGAACCGGTGGTCGCCTCTCTTCCCGACTTCGCGCACGGTGACGGGGTCGACGAGGTGACGCTGCGCCATCTCCTGACGATGTCGAGCGGGATCGATCTCCCCTGGTCGGAGACCCTGATGACGGATTGGCCCGACCTGGCGCGCGAGTTCCTCCGACGCCCATCACGTGGGCGCGTCTTCCAGTACTCCAACGCGAGCACCTACACCGCGATGACGGCTCTCGCGGCGCGAGTGGGCGACGTGGGCGAGTATCTGGATGCGCGGCTCTTCGCTCCGCTCGGCATCACCGACGTCGCCTGGGCACGCTGCCCGAACGGACGCATCGAGGCCGGCGGCGGTCTCCCCCTCCGTACGAACGAGATGGCGCGCATCGGGCTGCTGATCCGAGACCGCGGGAAGTGGCGAGGCAGACGGCTGGTGTCGCCGGAGTGGATCGACGCGATGCATGAGGATGCCGTCGTCGCCGGCGAGAACCCCGGATACGACCGCTATGGGCTCGCGGGATGGGGCGGCCCCGGCCCTGCGTGGCGGCTGCACGGAGCGCACGGTCAGCTCCTGATCTTCCTCGACGACGCGGTCGTGACGATCAGCGCGAACGACCATGCCGGTGCCGACGCGATGGCGGCCTCGGTGGTCGCGATCCTCGAGGACGCCCTGCCGACGCCCTGAGGTCAGGCGAAGAGATCGGCTCCGATGTACGACCCCGGCTTCACCCCGGCGGGAACCGCCCAGATCCCTGAACCGACGTGCCGGACGTACTCGTTCATCCGATCGGTCGAGAGTCGCCGCTGCAGGGAGACGAACTGCGACGGATCGCGCTGGTAGGAGAGGAAGAACAGCCCGGCGTCGAGTCGTCCGAGATCGTTGTTGCCGTCGACGTAGTTGTATCCACGACGAAGGATCCGGACGCCGTCGTTGTGCTCGGGATGCGCGAGGCTCACGTGACTGTTCTCATCGATCGCGGTGCCCTGGAAGTCGGGCGCGGTGAACTCGTCACCCCCGGAGAGAGGAGCCCCCTCCCCCTTGTCCCGCCCGATGATCGCATCCTGCTCGGACAGGCGCACCCGGTCCCAGGTCTCGATCAGCATCGCGATCTTGCGGGCGACGAGGTACGAACCGCCGGCGAGCCACGCGGGCTCATCCTGGGTCGAGACCCAGACATGATCCCTGAGCGCGGCGGCATCATCGGCGAGGATGTTCGCCGTACCGTCTTTGAAACCGAACAGGTTGCGCGGCGTCGCCTGCGTCGTCGTGGTGCGTGACGTCTTGCCGAAGCCCAGCTGCGACCAGCGCAAGCGCGCGCGTCCGAACGCGATGCGGCTGAGGTTGCGGATCGCGTGCACCGCCACCTGCGGATCATCCGCACATGCTTGGATGCACAGATCTCCGTGGGATGCCTGCGGGTCGAGGTCGTCCCCGAGGAATGCCGGGAGGCGCTCGAGCCCCGACGGCCGCTGCGCAGCGATGCCGTAGCGGTCGCCTTCCTCGTTCTCGAACAGTCCCGGACCGAAACCGAAGGTGAGGGTGAGTCCCGAGGCAGGAAGGCCCAGGGCCTCACCCGTGTCGTCCGGAGGCGCTTCGGCCGACCCTCCGACGGCACCCGTCGCGCTGACCTCGAGGCCCTGCGCCATCCGCGAGGCCGCATACGACCAATCCTGCAGCAGCGAGATCAGGTCCTCCCGGTCCGTGCGCGGCATCATGTCGAAGCTCGCGAAGTGGAGGTGGTCCTGCACCGGGGTGGTGATGCCGGCCTGGTGCTCGCCGAAGAAGCCGTACGCCGAGTGCGCGTCCTCCGCCGCTCGCGCGCGACCCAGCGCCACACCTCCGGCGAGCCCGGCGCCCGCTCCGACGGCGAGCCCCGCCACACTTCCGCCGATCGCCAGACCGAGGAGCCCTCGTCGGCTCAATCCACCGGAGGCGGATGCATCGCGCGTCGCCGCCTCGTCGGGCGCAGCGCCCTCTTCAGGTTCGTTCACGTCCGTGATGGTATCCGGTCGGTTCGGCACGCGGCTGATCAGTCGAGAACCGTGCTGGTGAGCTGCGAGAGCGGCTCGGCGAGGGCGTTGATCAGATCGGTGAACTCCCGCTTGTCGCCTTCCGTCAACGCGGAGTATCCGACGAACCCGTCCGTCAGCGAACCGTGTGCGGCGAGCGAATCATCGAGGGACGCGTAACCCGCTTCGATCTCGCCGACGAGCGCCTTCCCGTCTTCGCCCTGCGCGACGGCGAAGTCCTTCACGAGAGAGAAAGCCATCTTGGACCCCTCGACATTCGCCGCGAAGTCGTAGAGGTCGGTCCCGGACCACCAGTCCTCCTCGCCGGAGATCTTTCCCGTCGCGACCTCGTCGAGCAACGCGATGGCGCCGTTGGAGATCCCGCCGATGCCCTGGTCATCGAGAGCCGTCGTGAAGTCGTCCGAGTGCACGTACTCGTACAGCTCCTGGACGTCGGCGAGAAGCAGGTCACCGTAGTCGGCGCGCTCCTGGGGCGTCGACGGCGCCCAGTCCTGCCAGGCCGACGTCTCGCCGTCGGCGTTCAGGGCGTCCTGCGCCGGCACCCACAAGTCCTTCTCGATGCGGTGGAAGCCTGTCCAGTCCAACCCCTCGGCGACGGCGTCGACCTCACGGTAATCGATGCGCGGGTCGAGGTCGCCCAGTGCCTCGGCGACCGGTTCGATGCGCTCGTAGAACGCACGGGTCTGCGGGAAGAGCTCCCGTGCAGTGGCGTCATCGCCGGATTCGTACGCGGTGACGAATTCCTCGACGGCCGGGACGAGCTGGCCGACCTGGTCCTTCACGAACGCGGCGTAGAGGTCGACCGCCTGCTGCTTCTGCTCGGCGTCGGGTCCTTCGACAGCCACCCGATCGCCCGTGACGGTGAAGGCGGCCTTGCCGACTCCGTCACCGATCATGCCCGGCTTGCAGAGCGTGAAGTACTCTCCCGGCTGCGCCACGACCGTGAGGGTGCGGGATGCCGCGGGGGCGATGTTCTCGACCTCGCCGACGATGCGGAGACCGTCTTCGGCCAGGAGGTAGAACTCGGAGACCTGATCGGTGTCGTTCTTGACGTCGAAGGTGAGCGTCCCGCTCTTGGCCGTGGCCGCCGACACGGCGCAGTCGGTAGCGGTCGAGGATACGGCGAAGGCGGCATCCGCGGCGACGTCGCTCTTCGCGACGCACCCGCTCAGGACGAGCACTGCGGCTCCCGCGGCCGCCAGGGTCCCCAGGACACGGTGAGAGGTGGTCATGCTGCTCCTTGTTGTGTGAGAGAAGTCGGTGACGGCCCGGACTCGGGCAGCGGCGCGTCGTGTGACCGAGCCGCACGCGGAGACCGCAGGCCCCGCACGTACAGTGATCCGACGACGAGGATGTAGAGGGTCCACGCGATGACCTGGACCCACGTCATCGCGGGCATGAAGCCGACCGTGGCCTGCAGCACCGCGGCCAGCGGACCACTCGGCGCGATGACGGACGACACGTCGAAGGCCCAGCCGAACGGGAACCCCGCTCCGCCGACGGCGACCGCGCCCGTCACGGGGTCGAGCGGTGCAGCGGCGGTGAACGGCCCGGGGAGGGCACCCGCCTCCTGCAGATCCATCAGCGCGTAAGCGAGCACGCCGGCCGCGACGACGACCAGGAAACCACCGGTCCACGCGAAGAAGCGGCGCAGGTCGAGCTTCACGGCTCCGCGGGAGATGAGCCAGCCGACGATGACGGCGGCGGCGAGGCCGAGCAGCGCACCGAGCAGAGCGGAGGGGGCGTCGCCGAATGCCTGCACCATCGACCACAGCAGAAGAGTCGTCTCGATACCTTCACGCGCGACGGAGACGAAACCGATCGCGACCAGCGCCCAGAGCCCGCCGGTGGTGAGCGCACGATCGAGACCGCCCTCCAGCGTCGCCTTCATCGTGCGTCCGGCGCGCTGCATCCAGAAGATCATCCACGTGACCATGCCCACGGCCAGGAGCGAGAGCCCGCCGCCGATCAGCTCCTGCGCCTCGAACGTGAGCTCGTAGGCACCGAAGGTGAGCACGGCGCCGATGCCGAGGGCGAGGGCGATCGCGAGTCCCACTCCGGCCCACATCTTGGGGAGCGCATCCTGACGGCCGAGGCGACGGAGATACGCGACGAGGATGCCGACGACCAGCGCGGCTTCCAGACCTTCACGGAGGCCGATGAGAAAAGTGGCGAGCACGGGAGAACTCTCTTGCGATGACTGAGGTAAGGCATCCCTTACCTCCAGGACTCTAGCATCTCCTCGACGCGATATCGGAACAGGATGCGTCGGGCTGGACGAACGTGCGCGGTAACGCGACGCAACAGTCACCCTCACTCCTGGACGGCCGACGTACCCTCGGTCCATGTCTGAACTCTCGCTCCCGATCCTCGACCTGTCCCAGCTCGATCAAGGCCCCGAGGCCGCGGCGCGCTTCTGCGAGAGCCTCCGGGCGGCGACGCACGATGTCGGCTTCTTCTATCTCACCGGCACGGGCATCTCCCCGGAGCTGGAATCACGTCTGCACCGAGCTGCGCGCGACTTCTTCGCCCTCCCCGAGGAGGACAAGCTCGCGATCGAGAACGTGAACAGTCCGCACTTCCGTGGCTACACCCGCATCGGCGGCGAGCGCACCCGGGGCGAGGTCGATTGGCGTGAGCAGATCGACATCGGGCCCGAGCGCGAGCCTCTGGACGACGGCCCCGCGTTCAACCGCCTGATCGGGCCGAACCTCTGGCCGGCTGCACAACCGGAGTTGGAGGAGGTCGTGGCTGAGTGGCACGAAGCCCTCTCGGAGGTCTCGCGCACACTGTTGCGCGCCTGGGCACTGGCGCTCGGTGCCGACGAGACGTACTTCGACGAGCACTTCGGGGAGCCGTCGACCCTCATCAAGATCGTGCGCTACCCGGGCACCCATGAGCCGGAGCCGCAGCAGGGTGTCGGGGCGCACAAGGACTCCGGTGTGCTCACGCTGCTGTGGGTCGAACCCGGCAAGGGGGGACTGCAGGTCGAACGCGACGGCGTCTGGGTGGACGCTCCCCCGGTGCCCGGGGCCTTCGTCGTGAACATCGGGGAGCTGCTCGAGTATGCGACCGGCGGATACCTCAAGGCGACGAACCATCGGGTCGTCTCTCCGCAGGCACCGGATGACCGCATCTCGATCCCGTTCTTCTTCAACCCCGCGCTCGACAAGCGTCTGCCGTTGATCGAGCTCCCTGCGGAACTCGCGGCCGAGGCGAACGGGGTGACGGACGACCCGGACAACCCGATTCACGCGCTCTACGGCGAGAACGCGCTGAAGTCACGCCTGCGCGCCCACCCGGACGTCGCAGCGATCCACCATGCCGACCTCGTCGGCGCGCGAGTCTGAGCGGGAGCGCCCATCTGTCGCCTGCCTCCGCGGCTGCGTGACCCACCACACATGACGAAGGCCGCCCCACACCGTGGGGCGGCCTTCTCAAGAATGTTCTGCGCGATTGAACGCTGGCGGAATCTGCCTTATCGGCGAAGACCCAGGCGCGCGATCAGCGAGCGGTAGCGCTCGATGTCGACGCTCTGGAGGTAGCCGAGCAGACGACGGCGCTGACCCACGAGCAGGAAGAGGCCACGACGCGAGTGGTGGTCGTGCTTGTGCTCCTTCAGGTGCTCGGTGAGGTCCTTGATGCGCTGCGTCAGCATCGCCGCCTGCACCTCGGGGGATCCGGTGTCACCGGGGTGCGTCGCGTACTCTTCGATGATCGCCTTCTTGACGTCTGCTTCCAGTGCCATAGATTCGATCCCCTCTCTGCTTGTTGCGCGGCGCCCGACGCCTGATACGTGGGCTCTCTTTATCCGCGGCCGATCGAACGGCAACCTGAAGAGTCTACCAGCCGAGCGCTCCCCCGTGTGACACGGGCGGATACCGCGCACCCCGGTGCAACTAGGCTCGAACGGTGCAGAAGAAGATCCACCGGTGAGCGCGCGCCGCGGTCATCTGATCGACCTCACCCCGCTGAAGACCAGTCCCGCCTTCGCGCGGATGTGGATCGGTTCGACCCTGGCCGGTATCGGCGGGCAGCTGACGATCGTCACGGTGATGCTGCACGTGTTCGTACTGACCGGGAGCACCTTCGCGGTGTCGATGATCGCGGTCGCCGGACTCGTGCCGATGATCCTCGCCGGACTGTACGGCGGGATGCTCGCGGACGCATTCGACCGGCGGCGGGTGGCACTGATCGCGGCCACGATCACGTTCGTCTCGACCGCGCTCCTCGCCGCCCTCACCTGGACGGGCAGTGAGACCATCTGGTGGCTCTATGCGTTGAGCATGATCAACTCGGCGGCGAACTCCGTCGGGATGGCCACCCGCACAGCCATCGTCCCTCGGCTCATCCCCCGCACGCAGCTCGCCGCGGCATCCGCATTGAACGGCGTCGCGTTCGGGCTCACCGTGATGGCAGGTCCCGCACTCGCCGGGCTCCTGGTGGCGCTCACCGGCTACGGCTGGACCTACACGATCGACGTCGTGCTCATGCTCTCGATGTTCCTCGGGCTGTGGACCCTCCCGGTGCTGCGCCCGGAAGGGGATGTCGTGCGACCAGGCTTGGCATCCCTCGTCGACGGGTGGCGATTCCTCCGCAGGGCCGGCAACATCCGGATGCAGTACATCATCGACATCATCGCCATGACCTTCGGTCAGCCCCTCGTGCTCTTCCCGGCGCTGGGCACGGTCCTCCTCGGTGGAGGCGCCATCACCACCGGAATCCTGACCGCGGCCGTCGCCGTCGGCACCTTCGCCTCGAGCCTCTTCTCCGGACGCGTCGTCCAATATCGCTGGCACGGCCGCGGGATCGCGAGGGCGGTCGAGGCATACGGGGCATCGATCCTGCTGTTCGGTCTGGTGCTGCTGATCGGAGCCCTCTCGGATTCCGCGTCGGAGGACGCACCGAACGTCGGATTGATCATCGCCGCCTGCGCGGCACTCGCCCTCTCCGGGGCATCGGACAATGTCAGCTCCATCTACCGCAACACCATGATGCAGGCGGCCGTCCCGGACGCCATGCGTGGCCGACTGCAGGGTCTCTTCGTGGTCGTCGTCGCCGGCGGACCACGGGTGGGCGCCCTCTACGCCGGAACCCTCGCGACCCTGACGACGCTCTGGTTCCCTCCCCTGTTGGGCGGCGTCCTGGTGATCGCCCTGGTCGCGATGCTCTCCCGCCGGAATCGGCGTTTCCTCGACTACGACGCAGAAGACCCCGAGCCCTGAGGGCCCGGGGTCCTGGATGCTGCGCGCAGCGCGATCAGTCCTGCTGCAGGGCGCCCTGAAGGTCCAGGTTGATCGTGATGTCCTTGCCCACGAGCACGCCGCCGGTCTCGAGTGCCGCGTTCCAGGTGAGGCCGAAGTCCTCGCGGTTGATCACGGCCTTCGCAGAGGCACCCGCCTTGTAGTTGCCGTACGGGTCGGTGCCGAAGCCACCGAAGTCGAGCTCGAAGCTGACCGGCTTGGTGACGCCGCGGATCGTGAGGTCGCCATCGACGACGAGCTCGTCACCCTTGACGCGGGTCCCCGTGGAGACGAACTCCATGGTCGGGAAGTTCTCGGTGTCGAAGAAGTCTGCCGAACGGAGGTGTGCGTCGCGGCCCTCGTCATTCGTGTCGACGGAGGTCACGTCGACAGTCGCCTCGACCTTGGCCTCGAGCGGGTTCTCGGGAGCGATCAGCGTCGCGTTCTTGACGCCGAACGTGCCCCTCACCTTGGAGATCATCATGTGGCGGACGCTGAACGTCACCTCGCTGTGCGAAGGGTCGAGCACCCAGGTGCCGGGACGGTAGCCGGGAATGTCGATGCTGGTCATGGTTTCTCCTTCGGAGACATCGGCCGCGGTTGCGGCGTCGGACAGGGGCCGCAGTGACGCGACCCTCGTGACAACTTGCATTCACTCGAATGTATTCCCACGAATGAAGATGATCTCGTGCCCGCACAGCACGAGACGCTCCTCTTCAGACGAAGAGGAGCGTCTCGCAGGAACGTCGACGGGGTCAGACCGCGATCAGATCGATGATGAAGATCAACGTCTTCCCCGAGAGGAAGTGTCCGCCACCGGCCGGACCGTAGGCGAGGTGCGGAGGGACGATGAGCTCTCGACGACCGCCGACCTTCATGCCGGGGATTCCTTCCTGCCACCCCTGGACGAGCGCGGCGAGAGGGAACTGGATGGTCTCACCACGACCCCAGGAGGAGTCGAACTCTTCACCGGACTCGTACTCGACACCGGCGTAGTGGACGGTCACGGTGTCGCCGCGCTTGGCCTCCGCGCCGTCTCCTTCGATGATGTCGCGGATGACGAGTTCCGCAGGAGCGGGACCGGTGGGAGCGTCGAACTCTGGCTTTGTGCGATCAGTCATGCTTCCATCAAACCGAGCATCGTGGACGAGGTCAACGCGATCGCACTTGCTCACAGCGAACAGCGAGACCAGGCGTCGACACAAAACCCTCTTGACACTCGGCGAGAGCCGGTGCACCCTGTTTACAGATCAACTCAGCGCCCGGGAGACTCGCAGGCATCGCCGCAGCACCGGGCGCTGAGTCTTGCCACGGGCTCCGTCAGCGCCCGACTCAGTACGCCAGCAACGCCGCCCTGGCTGCGCGCGTGCGGATCAGCAAGGCGCGCTCGTCATCCACCGCGAGGGGATCGCGCCCGGTGATCGCACGCTGGCGGACAGCGGCCAGTGCCGTCGCGTCCTTGATGAATTCGCGCATGAGTGGCCTCCGGTCGCCTCGGAGTCCGCGTGCCCAGGCGAGGCCAGCCTTGCGACCGCTCGACGTGGCGAGCATCGTGACCTCTTCCGGGGTGAACCACCCCGCGCTCGCATACTCGGCGAGGCGGGCCCGGGTGAGGCGCGCCTCCTCGCGGCGCAGCGCGATGATCCCGAGGATGAAGCCGATGAAGAGCGGCACCTGGAGTGTGAAGTAGAGACCGAAGAAGTCGGCGAACGTCGCTGAGCCGTTCCACAGTCCGTGCAGCAGCACGGCCCCGAGCCCTCCCAGCAGTCCGGCGCCCAGCGCCGAGCCCGCCGAGCCGTGTCGACGCGCCACGAGGCCGATCGCGAAACCCGTGACGGCCGTGAACATCGCGTGCGCGAAGGGCGAGAGGATGGCGCGCACCGCGAACGTCACGGTCAGCTGCTCGCCACCACCCTCGATCAGGCTGATCGCGAAGTACTGGATGTTCTCGGTGAAAGCGAAACCGGCTCCCACGAGCGCCCCGTACACGACGCCGTCGACCGGACCGTCGAATGCCCGGCGGGCCAGAAGGAAGATCAGGAAGACGCCGACTCCCTTCCAGAACTCCTCGACGATCGGTGCCTGCACCACCGCGGTGAAGGCTTCGGAGGTGGGACCGATCAGGATCGTCAGGCCGACATCGACGAGAAGCGTGAGCCCGACCGCCGCCACGGCTCCCCAGGCGATCGCGAAGAAGATCAGTCGCTTGGGTTCGGGCTCCCAGCGGTCGATCATGCGCACACCGAGGAACACGATGGTCAGAGGGATCAGCGCGAGGACCAGGCCGACCACCGAGGCGAATGCGCCCAGCGCCCAGCCGAAGTAGCCGATCAGAGCCAGGAGCAGGAAGCCCAGGAAGCCGAACAACCACAGCGAGATCGTCCGCCCCTTGCGCGTCGGTACCGGCAGCGCCGGAAGCGACTCCGCGGGCGAGGGTGCGACCGGGGCCGGCGGCGTGTACGGCGTCGGCTGGGCGAGCGCCGACGCGTAGCCCGACTGCCGAAACGCTCCCGTGGCCGGCGGAGGCGTGTACGGCGACGGTTGCTGCGGCGGGGGTGGTCCTCCGAAACTCATAGCCAAAGCCTAAGGGGCACAAGAGGGACGGCCTCGGTATGGCTGTGTCCTCCATCCGCGGACCGGCCGCCACCCGGTAGCGTAGGAGCATGCGGTTCGCTCATCTGCGCCGTCCTGACTCCCCTCGCGCGGTTCTCGCCGTGGTCCAGGACTCGGACGCCATCCTCGTCTCTGATCTCCTGACCGACGCCCCTGCTACGCTGCAGCAGCTCATCGAAGGTGGGGATGCCCTTCTCGAGGCTCTGCGCGTGGCGCTGGCCGCAGGTGCCGCCGTCCGTCATCCGCTCGGTGACTGGTCGTTCGATTCCGCGGTGCTCGCACCCCCGGCCGTCCTCGCCGTGGGGCTGAACTATGCCGCCCACTCGAGCGAGCTCGGCCTGAAGACCGACGCCGCGCCCACCGTGTTCACCCTGTGGCCGAACTCGCTCACCGGCCACGATCAGACGACCTCCTGGCCGCGTGACCTCAGCGAGGCCGTGGACTACGAGGCAGAGCTCGGCGTCCTCATCGGCACCCCCGCGAAAGACGTCAGCGAGCAGGACGCCCTCACGCACGTCTGGGGTTACACCGTGGTCAACGACATCACCGCGCGGAACATCCAGTTCTCCGAGGCCCAGTGGTCCCGATGCAAGTCCTTCGACGGGTTCACACCGACCGGGCCCTTCGCGGTGACCGCGGACGAGATCCCCGATCCGCAGGACCTCCACATCTGGACCGTCGTGGACGGGCACACCGTGCAGGACGCGAGCACCGGACAGATGGTGCGCTCCGTCGCGAAGCTGATCGCCCACCTGTCGCAGTCCCTCACGCTGCTGCCCGGCACCCTCATCTCGACGGGCAGCCCCGGAGGCGCCGGGTACTCACGCGACCCGCAGATCTTTCTCCGCGATCACTCGACCGTGACCGTGGGCATCGACGGCATCGGCGAACTCACGACCCACTGCCGCATCACGGACTGAAACGGATCGAACGCACGAGGGGACGGACGCCGTGGCGTCCGTCCCCTCGTGCGTTCCCGCGCTGTCAGATCTCGATCAGATCCTCCGGCGCGACGACCGGGATCGCAGCGGTGACCGTCTCCAGTCCCGACAGGCGTGCCGGCGACAGCTGCTTGACGACCTCGTCACGCGACATCAAGCCCGCCTCGACGACGAGATCGGCGACATTCCGATTTGTCAGCAGCGCGGTCTTCGCGAGCGCCGCTGCGGCTGCGTAGCCGATGAACGGCGTCAGCGCGGTGATGACGCCGACCGACGCCCCGACCATCGCCCCGAGGCGGTCGCGGTTCGCGGTGATGCCGTCGACGCAGTTGACACGCAGGGTCCACATCGCCTGGCGCATCCAGGTGATGGACTGGAAGATCGAGTGCGCGATCACCGGCTCGAAGGCGTTCAGCTGCAGCTGCCCGGCCTCTGCCGCCATCGTGACCGTCATGTCGGCACCCGCGACGGCGAAGGCCACCTGGTTCACGACCTCCGGGATCACGGGGTTCACCTTGCCCGGCATGATGCTGGACCCCGCCTGCATCGCGGGAAGGTTGATCTCCCCCAGCCCGGCCTGCGGTCCCGACGACAGGAGACGCAGGTCGTTGCAGATCTTCGAGAGCTTCATCGCGTTGCGCTTGAGCGTCGAGGAGAACGACATGAACGAACCGGTGTCACTGGTGGCCTCGACGAGGTCTCCCGCGGTGCGCAGGTCGAGCCCGGTGATCTCCCGCAGGTGCTTCAGCACGGCAGGGGCGTAGCCCCGATGCGTCGTGATGCCGGTGCCGATCGCGGTCGCCCCCATGTTGATCTCGAACATCAGCGACGCGTTCTCGGTCAGGCGGGTGTGGTCGTAGCCGAGCGTCGTGGCGAAGCCGTTGAACTCCTGCCCGAGCGTCATCGGCACGGCATCCTGCAGCTGGGTACGACCGACTTTCAGGACGTCGTGGAACTCCCGCGACTTGCCCAGGAAGGACAGTCGGAGCAGATCCAGCTCCTCGAGCAGGGACCGCAGCGTCAGCGAAAGACCGATCTTCACGGCCGTCGGGTAGACGTCGTTGGTGGACTGGCTGCGATTCGTGTGGTCGATCGGCGAGAGGAACGCGTAGTCGCCCTTCTCCCGGCCGGCGAGTTCGAGCGCGATGTTGGTGATGACCTCGTTCGCGTTCATGTTGGTCGACGTACCGGCACCGCCCTGGATGACGCCCACCGTGAACTGCTCGTGGAACTCGCCGTCGATCACACGCTGCGCAGCACGATCGATCAGGTCGGCACGCTCGGCGTCGAGCACCCCGATCTCACGATTCGCGCGGGCGCTCGCCTGCTTGACCATCGCCAGGCCGACCACGAGATCGGGGTATACCGAGATCGGCCGCTTCGTGATCGGGAAATTCGCGTCGGCGCGGGCGGTGTGGATCCCCCAGTACGCGTCGACGGGAATCTCCATGCTCCCGAGCGAATCGGTCTCGGTGCGGGTCAGGGTAGGCGCGGCAGAAGCCATGTCACATCCTCGTGGGTCGTGGCGGGTGAGAAGAGTGGGGGATGTGCCCAGTCTACGCCGCTCAGCGCCCGGGTTTGCGGGAGAAGGCCTCGAGTCGCCCTTCCGGTGAGAGCTTCGACATCCGCTCCACCCAGGCCTCCGAGAAGTAGTCGCCGGTCACCGCGTCGGTCACCGGGACGACGGTGTGGGTGATCGTGTCGGGATACACGTGGACCATCTGGAATGCCTGCGCGGCGTCCATGCCGTTCACCTCGGCCGCCGGACGTGCCACGTTCATCGTGTAGCAGGTGGCCGACGCGACGCTCACCGGAACCCCGGCGAACATCCCGTGTGACGAATAGTGCAGATGTCCGGCCAGGATGCCACGGACATCGCTGCCGCGGATGACGTCGGCGAGTTCGTCCTGATGGCGCAGTTCCAGGATGTCGAAGAGCGGCAGATGGCTCGGGAGCGGCGGATGATGCATCGCGAGCAACGTGCCGTGCGGCGCAGGCTGGGCGAGCTGATCCGCGAGCCAGGACAGTTGACCGGCATCGAGATCGCCGTGGTGCCAGCCGGGGACGCTGGTGTCGAGGGCGACGAGACGCAGCCCGCCGAGGTCCCAGACCCCGGTGACGGGCTCTTCGGTCGGCTCGAGGTCCAGGAGTCCTGCGCGCAGGGCAGGACGCTCATCATGGTTTCCCGCCACCCAGACGATCGGCGCGCCGAGCTCCTCGGCAACCGGTTCGACGGACGCGCGCAGACGACGATAGGCGTCCGGCTCCCCCAGATCGGCGAGATCCCCGGTCACGACGATCGCCGTCGGGTGCGGGTGCACCGCACGGATCGCCTCCAGCGTGCGCGCGAAGTTCGCCTCGACGTCATACCGCCCGCCCAGCGATGCTCCCCCGGCGAGGAAGTGCGGATCGCTGACGTGGATCAGGACATGCGACGCCGGAGCGTGCCGGCCGAAGGTGTACGCGTCACCGATTGCTGCGGACATGCCCTCAGCCTAGGCGTCTGGTCAGTACTGCAGGTGTAGTGATCAGATAGGATGCGGTGGTGGCGCGGAACGAAGGCAGAAGACAGGCGATCGCGGATGCGGGGCTCACCGTGCTCGCTCGCGAGGGCTCCCGTGGGCTGACCCACCGTTCCGTCGATGCTGCGGCCGGCGTGCCGACCGGCACCACGTCGAACTACTTCCGCAGCCGCGATGCGCTGGTGGCCGGACTGGTCGAACGCATCGGTGAGCGCCTCTCCCCCACACCGGAGGAGCTGGAGCGCCGTTCCGCGGGCGAACCGGGCCGCGCGCTGTTCGCCGACTACGTGCGCGACATCGTCCGCCGACTCACCGATGACCGGGAAGTGACGCTCGCGCTCTTCGAACTGCGGCTCGAGAGCAGCCGCCGCCCCGAAGTGGCCGCGGTGCTCGGCGCCTGGCAACGCGCAGGGCTCGAGGAGGACGTCGCCTTCAATACGAGGGCGGGCCTCCCGGGGGGACGGCGCGAGATCGCGCTGTTCCACTACGCGATCGACGGGCTCCTGCTCGACCGGCTGACCACACCGATCGACCCGGAGTCACCGACCGATGACATCATCGATGACCTGGTGGAGGGTCTGCTGCGGTGATCCGAGGGTGCGCCGTGCGGATCAGTGTCCGATGACGAGCATGAGGATGCCGGCGACGACAGCCGCAGCGCAGAGCGCGAAGCACGCATAGGCGCCGACGAGAGCCGTCGTCTTCTGCCCCTCGGTGAGCGGGCTCTTCTTCGCCGCCTTCGCCGCCTGCTTCTCGGCGCGACGGAGCTCCTTCTCGGTGATCACGGTGATCGCGTCGGTGAACTCCGCGGGGCTCACGACCGGAGCACGCCCGCTGCGCACCAGCAGACGGAGGCCAAGCGCGTAGAAGGTGACGATCGCAGCCGCACCGATCAGCGCCGCCAGGAACACCTGGAGGAACGCGAGCCAGTCGATCACGATGTTCATTCGGACTCCTCCTTCCGCGCCGCATCCGCACTCTTCGACACGGCCCCGGTCTTCGCTGCCTTGCCGTCGGACTTCGCCTGAGCCTTCTTCTTGGCCTTGTCAGCCGCATCCTTCTTGGCCTGCGCCTTCGCCTTGTCGCGCGCTTCCGCACGAGCCTTCGCCTCCGCCTTCGCCTCGGCGATGCGCTGCTGGCGTCGCGTGGGCGGTGGCGTGTCGGGGAGCTCGACCGCGCGTCCCGACTCAGCGACGTCGCTCATGGCGTTCGCGGGTGTCACGGCGTTACGGCGCGAGCGCATGAAGAGCCCGAGGATGATCGCGAGTGCGAGGACCGCGTCGATCGCGACCCCCCAGTTGCCGAGCCAGACCACCAGGAGCGCGGCCAGCGCGCCGACACCACCCGCTGCGGGCAGCGTGAGGATCCAGCCCACGCCGATCCGACCGGCGGTCCGCCAGCGGACCGTGGAGCCGCGGCGTCCGAGTCCGGAGCCGATCACGGAGCCCGAGGCGACCTGGGTCGTGGAGAGCGCGAAGCCGAGTGCGCTGGAGGCGAGGATGGTGGCCGCGGTCGAGCTCTCGGCGGCGAATCCCTGCGCGGGTTTCACATCGGTGAGCCCCTTGCCGAGCGTGCGGATGATGCGCCAACCGCCCAGGTACGTGCCGAGCGCGATCGTGAAGGCACACGCGACGATCACCCAGAGCTCCGGCTCGTGATGCGCCCCCGACTGCCAGCCGATCGTGATCATCGCGAGAGTGATGACGCCCATGGTCTTCTGCGCGTCGTTGGTGCCGTGTGCGAGCGCGACCAGGGAGGACGTGAAGATCTGCCCCCACCGGAACCCGTCACGGCCATCCGGCTTTCCGTCGTAGCGACGGGTGATCGAGTACGCGATCTTCGTCGCGGCGAAAGCGATCAGGCCGGCGGTGACGGGTGCGATCAGCGCCGGAAGCACGATCTTCGAGAGCACCATGCCGAAGTCGATGCCCCCCACGCCCGCGCCGACGATCGTCGCACCGATGAGCCCGCCGAAGAGCGCATGGGACGAGCTCGAGGGCAGTCCGAGGAGCCAGGTGAGCATGTTCCACGTGATCGCGCCGATCAGGCCGGCGAAGATCAGCGAGAGGAAGAGGTCAGCCCCCGCGGAGAGGATCGCGTCCTCCCGGATGATGCCGCCGGAGATGGTCTTCGAGACCTCGGTGGACAGGAACGCCCCGATGAGGTTCAGGACGGCGGCGAGGAGGACGGCGGTCTTGGGCTTCAGCGCGCCGGTGGCGATCGGCGTCGCCATGGCATTCGCGGTGTCGTGAAAACCGTTGGTGAAGTCGAAGAAGAGTGCTAGCGCGATGACGAGCACGACGATGAGGGCTGCGGTTTCCACCGTTCGCTTTCGGTCGTTGAGGAAGAAGGAGTTGTCGACGATATCGACGTGCTGAACGAAGAGTTCACCGTGGGTTTGACTTCCGTTAACCGGCCCCGGTAAATCCTCCCACCCTCCCCCGCGCCGGTCAACTCGACCTGGGATAGCGTGGAACGGTGATTGACGCCCCGCTCGCTGCCCGCCGTTCCACCCTCCGCACTCATCATGGCGACACGTTCGACGACCCGTACGAGTGGATGCGGGCGAAGGACTCCGAGGAGGTCATCGCACACCTCGAGGCCGAGAACGCCTACACGGATGCGCAGACCGCCCACCTCGCCGCGCTTCGGACGAAGCTGTTCGAGGAGATCAAGGCCCGCGTGCAGGAGACCGATCTCTCGGTACCCACCCGCCGAGGCGACTGGTGGTACTACAGCCGGACCGAAGAGGGAGCGCAGTACGGTATCCACTGCCGCGCTGCTGCCGACGCCGGCGAGTGGACTCCGCCCGTGCTCGAGCCGGGCGTCCCTGTTCCGGGTGAAGTGGTCCTTCTCGACGGGAACATCGAGGCCGAAGGGCATGAGTTCTTCTCGCTCGGCGCGTTCGACACCTCCGACGACGCCACGAAGCTGTTGTGGTCGACCGATTTCGAGGGCGACGAGCTCTACACGGTGCACGTGCGCGATCTGACGACCGGAGCGACTCTCGACGACGAGATCCCGAACACGGGCGGCGCCTTCTTCACGCCGGACGGCACCGGAGTCCTCTACACGACCCGGGACGACGCATGGCGGCCCGACACCCTGTGGCTGCATCGCCTGGGCACACCCGTCGCGGACGACGTCCGACTGTTCCACGAACCCGATGAGAAGTTCTGGCTCGGTGCAGGGATCACACGAAGCCGGCGGTACCTCGTGATCGGCGTCGGCTCGAGCATCACGAGCGAGGAGTACCTGGTCGATCTGACCGGCGATCTCACCGCCGAACCGCGACTGGTCTGGCCGCGCCGCGAAGGGGTGGAGTATTCGATCGATCATGCGGTGGTGGACGGCGAGGACCGGCTGTTCATCCTCCACAACGACGGCGCCCTGGACTTCGAGCTGGTCTCCGTCGCGGCCTCCGATCCCCAGGGAGAGCGGCTCCCGGTCGTCGCGCACGAGGCAGGAAGACGGCTGCTCGGCATGGACGCGTTCCGTGACTTCGCCACCGTCGAGTACCGACGCGAAGGACTCGAGCGCGTCGGTCTGCTCGACTACCCCACGAACACCCTCGACGAGATCCCCTTCGACGAACCGCTGTACTCCGCGGGCGTCAGCGGCAACCCGGAATGGCACTCGCCGTTCCTGCGCCTCGGATACACGTCGTTCGTCACCCCGGGGACGGTGTACGACCTCGATCTCTCGAATCGCGACCTGATCCTGCGCAAGCAGGTCTCCGTCCTGGGCGGCTATGACCCCGCGGAGTACGGCCAGCGGCGTGAATGGGCGACGGCCCCCGACGGCGTGCGTGTGCCCATCTCACTCGTGTGGAAGCGCTCGTTCGGCGAACCCGGCACGGACGCGCGGCCGCTGCACCTGTACGGATACGGATCGTACGAGCACTCGATCGACCCCGGCTTCTCGGTCGCCCGGTTGTCCGAACTCGACCGCGGGGTGATCTTCGCCGTCGCCCACGTGCGCGGTGGTGGGGAGATGGGCCGTCAGTGGTACGAGGACGGCAAGCTCCTGCACAAGCGCAACACCTTCACGGACTTCGTCGCCTGCGCCGAGCACCTGGTCGCGACGGGCGTGACGACACCGAAGCGCCTGGTCGCCGAGGGCGGGAGCGCGGGTGGTCTGCTGATGGGAGCGGTCGCCAATCTCGCTCCCGAGCTCTTTGCAGGCATCCTCGCCGGTGTGCCGTTCGTGGACGCCCTGACGACGATCCTGGATCCGTCCCTACCGCTCACCGTGATCGAGTGGGACGAGTGGGGCGACCCGTTGCACGGCTCGGACGTCTACGACTACATGAAGTCGTACTCGCCCTACGAGAACGTGAGAGACGGCGTCGAGTATCCGCGGATCCTCGCCGTGACCTCCCTCAACGACACGCGTGTCCTGTATGTGGAACCCGCGAAGTGGGTCGCACGTCTGCGAGAGGCCGGCGCCTCGGACGTCCTCCTCAAGTGCGAGATGGTCGCGGGACACGGCGGCGTGAGCGGACGCTACAACTCCTGGAGGGAGCGGGCGTTCGAACTCGCCTGGCTGCTCGACACCCTCGGTCTCGCCGAGGACTGAACCGCCGTGGTGGGGCGCCCCGCACGGGGCGCTCCCCCGCTCCGCGTCCTCAGCCGAAGAGTGCAGCGGCCTCGTCATAGCGGTAGCGCGGCACCGTGTTCAGCTCCCCGAGAGCATCGGCGAAGGGCACCCGCACGATGTCGGTACCCTGCATGGCGACCATCTGCCCCCAGGCGCCGTCGACGAGCGCATCCGCCGCGTGCAGACCGAGTCGCGTCGCGAGCACCCGATCGAACGCCGACGGCGATCCACCACGCTGGATGTGACCGAGGATCGTCGCCCGGGTCTCGATGCCGGTGATGCGCTCGATCTCCGGAGCGAGCATGTCGCCGATGCCGCCGAGCCGGGGACGGTTGAAAGCGTCGAGCCCCTTGTCGCTGTAGGCCTCTTCCATGCCGAGGAGCTTGAATCCCTCGGAGACGACCACCAGAGGCGCGCGACCACGATCGTGGGCACTGGTCACCAGCTCGGTGATGTCGTCGATCGACATCGGAACCTCGGGGATGCAGATGACGTGCGCACCGGCGGCCATGCCCGCGTGCAGGGCAATCCAGCCGACGTGGCGGCCCATGACCTCGGCGACCATGCAGCGCTGGTGGGAATCGCCGGTCGTGCGGAGGCGGTCCATGGCATCGGTGGCGATGTTCACCGCCGTGTCGAAACCGAAGGAGTAGTCCGTGGCCTGCAGGTCGTTGTCGATCGTCTTGGGGACGCCGATGACCTTGATCCCGTCCTTCGCCAGACGGTCCGCGGCGGCGAGCGTCCCCTCGCCGCCGATCGCCACGATGCCGTCGATCTTGTGGCCGTACAGCGTCTTCGCGATGTTCTCGGCGCCTCCGCGCTCCCCCTCGTAGGGGTTCGTGCGGCTGGTGCCGAGGATGGTCCCACCGACCTTCGAGAGCCCCTTCACCTCATGGCGCGTGAGCGGCATGAAGTCGCCGTCGACGAGGCCACGCCACCCGTCCCGGATGCCGACGAACTCCAGGTCGTACGTGGTGGTGCCCTTGAGCACGATGCCGCGGATGACCGCGTTGAGGCCGGGGCAGTCGCCGCCGCTCGTCAGGATGCCGATCTTCATGCTGGTGCCTTCAGACGTTCGGGTGATGGGGGAACAGGCGACGCTGCCTTCGATCGACACTAGTGCCCCCGCGCGCTCGCGCGCCATTCGACGTCGACGAAAATCCCCGATCTTGACGTGGACGATCGAGGATATCGACGGACTTCCCGGAGAGCCCGATATTCAGCGCCGAAGTGACGTTAAGAACAGCCGTTCTTGACGCCTACGCCGCACCGAGTGCCTGCCGCAGCAGGTGCATGAGTGCTGCCAGCTGCACCGGCTCCGCGGCCGACTCCTCCACGGCCTCGCCGTCGAGCGCCCGCGCCGCGAGGCCCTGCTTCTGGTCGATCAGCTCCGCGATCTTGGTGTCGATCGTGTGCGCCGCGATGATTCGCCAGGCGGTGACCGGCTCGTCCTGCCCGATGCGGTGCACGCGGTCGATCGCCTGCGTCTGCTCGGCGGCGGTCCAGGACAACTCGGCGAGCACGACGTTCGAGGCCGCTTGCAGGTTGAGCCCGACACCGGCCGCAGTGAGCGAGCAGACCGCGATGCCCACGGAGGGGTCACCGTTGAAGTCGTCGATCGCCTGCTGTCGCGTGGTCGACGACTGGTCGCCCCGGATCGACACCGCCCGGATGCCCGCGGCGGCGAAGTGCGCCTCCGCCTGATCCATCACGTCGATGTGCTTGGCGAAGAAGACCACCTTGCCGACCGAGCGCTGAAGCTGCGCCGCGTAGTCCGCTGCGAGGGGCGCCTTGGCCTGGCCGATGCGCCTGACCATGGTGAAGACGTTGTCTCCCCCGGTGCCGGCGGCCTTCGACTCCTCGAGTTCGTTCTGAGCGACGAGACGCACGATGTCCTCGTCGATCTCCCCGGGGACCAGTCCGCGATCGCCCCGCGCCTCGATGATGCGACGGTAGCGTGCGGCGAGCCGCTCCCCCAGCTCGCGCTCGGCCTGACGGATGCCGCGTCCGAACTCGTCGTCGAGCTGCACGGGCAGGTCGGCGATCAGCTTGTCCGGGAGATCGGCGGCGACGTCCTTCTTCTTGCGGCGCACGATGCCCATCGAGATGACGGCGTCCCGCGCCTCGGGGTAGAACGCCTTGTCGGCCGGAGTGAACCCGGTCGCATCCAGCTTCTCCATGAGCTCGGCGCCCGGCTTCTCGCCGGTCGTCCAGCCCAGGAACCGCCAGATCGCGTCGAAGTCCTCGACGTCGTTGATCAGCGGGGTTCCGGTGAGGGCCAGCATGAGCGGATCGTGCCCCGGAGTGCGCTCGCGCACCTGGGCGGCCAGCGACAGGACGTTCTGCGACCGCTGCGAGGACAGGTTCTTGATGAAGTGCGCCTCGTCGACGACCATGCCGCGCAGACCGATGGAGGCGAGCCACGACATGTGCCGGTCGAGGATCTCGTAGTTCACGATGAACACGTCGGCGAACGCATCGATGTCGTCGCCGTCTCCCTGGATCACCGTCGCACGGCGCTGCGGAGTCCAGCGTTCGACCTCGCGCGCCCAGTTCATCTTCACGACGTTGGGCACGACGACGAGCAGCGGATACGCACCCGCGACGGACGCGGCGAGCACCGACTGCGCGGTCTTGCCGAGGCCCGGCTCATCAGCGAGCAAGAAGCTGCGGTGCCCCGCTTTGACCGCCTCGAGGAATCGGGACTGGTGCACCATGACCTCGAGGCCCTTGGGCGAGATGTGGTCGAACTCCGGCGCAGGCGGGAGATCCATCGATGCGGCGGATCCGCCCGCACCCGTCTCGAAGGCCTTGTACAGCGGGCCCATGAGCTCCCAGCCGTCGAGACGACGACGCGGGGTCGCCGCCGCACGCGGCGTCAGGTCGGGGGCGAGGAACGGGTTTGCCAGCTGACGTGCCTCCACCGAGGGCGGGGTGACCTGTCGCTCCGCGATCGCCGCGGGCACGACGGAGACCTGCACGGGGGCCGCATCGGCGATGATCAGGTCTTCGGGAGCGAGCTCGGCACCGGATTCGAGCAGCCAGTCGCGACGCATGCGCTTGGCCACCGGCGACGTCGCCTGGTCGGCTTCCAGCAACTGGATGAGCGACGTGTCGCGCGCAGCGGTCTTCGCGAGGATCGTGGCGACACCGTCGAGCCGCTTGAGCAGCTCGGCGCGCGCGGGATCCCCGATCTCAGCGTCGGCCTTCACCCGCGCACGTTCTTCGCGCACGAGGAAGGCGATCACCTGGAACTTCACCCGGTTCGTCGGACCCAGCTTCCCCCGCTGAGACTTGGCCTCGATCTCACGCACCTTGCGCGCGAGGATCGGGATGAGGGGTGCCTCGTCGTCACGACGGGACGTCTTCTTTCGCCGCGTGGCGGCGGTTGCCGTGGTCGGCATGCTCCTCCTGAGCGTGAAGGCTCCGGCTTCCCCAGGAAGCCGCCAGCCGTTCTCGTTGTCCGCGTGTGGCGTGAGCCAGGACCGTACGAACAGTGGATCTTCTTCCCGTCGAGGCACGCGAGAAGCGTGAGAATCGGCGGGAGCCGTTTCCCATTCTATGTCATGGTGCTCGCGTCGCGGATATTTCGGACGATCAGGACGTCACGTCGAGCGCGCGGGCGGCATCGGTGACGTCGGCGGCCATCTGCTCCATGAGCTTCTCGATCCCCTCGAACGCGACCATTCCCCGCAGTCGCTCGACGAACTCGACGCTGACATCGTGTCCGTAGAGATCCAGCCCGGTCTCGCCGAGCACGTGCGCCTCCACCTGGCGCACGAGGACATCATCGAAAGTGGGATTGGTCCCGACGGAGATCGCGGAGGGGTGCCGGATACCGGTGTCATGGTCCACGAGCCACCCCGCGTACACACCGTCGGCCGGGACGAAAGCATCGACGATCGTGGAGAGGTTCGCGGTCGGGAACCCCAGCTCTCGCCCGCGCTTGAGTCCGTGGACGACCTCGCCCCGCACATCCGGGTAGCGGCCGAGCACGGTCGTCGCCGTCGCGACATCGCCCTCCATCAGCAGCTCTCGGATCCAGCTCGACGACACGCGCCGCGCGGAGCCGGGGAGGTACACGTCGTCGACGACCTCGACGGAGAAGCCGTGCTCGGGCCCGAGCTCGCGCAGGAGGTCCGGCGTGCCCGCTCCCCTGTTCCCGAACCGGAAGTCCTCGCCGACGAGGACCGTGGAGACTTCGAGCGCACCGACGAGGATGTCGGTGACGAAGTCATGAGCGCTGCGGGCGGCGAGTTCCTCGTCGAAGGTGAGCACCAGAGTCGCATCGATGCCCATCTCGCCGAGCAGCTCGAGTTTGCGCTCGACCGTGACGACGTTCTCCGGGCATCGGTCCGGACGAAGGATCGCCAGGGGGTTGCGGTCGAACGTGACCACGACGGCGCGGCTGCCACGGGCTGCAGCGGCTTCGTTCAGCCGGGCGATCACCGCTCGGTGGCCGGCATGGACACCGTCGAACTTTCCGATGGCGACCGCACTCGGTCCGAAGCCGTCCGGGATCTCCTCCGGACTGCGGAACACGATCACGCGTGGACCTCGACCGATCGCGGGGCGTCGACAGGTCGGTGCGTGCGCAACCACCAGACGCCGAAGATCGGGAGCACCAACGGGACGAAGAGGTATCCGCGCCCGAACAGCGACCACACCGTCTCATGTTGGAACAGCGCCGGCATCAGGACGCTGAGCAGACCCACCACGAGCACCCCGGTCAGTTCGAAGACGATCGCGATCCAGGCCACCGTGTACCAGCCGCGACGTCGGGCGAGGACGAGCGCGAGGGTCGCGAGGATGTACACGACGGCGGCGAGGGCGGACAGCGAGTACGCGAGAGGTGCCTCGTCGAAGCGGCGGACGATCTGCACGAAGCTGCGTCCGGTGGCGGCCAGCGCCATCACGGCGTAGACGATCACGAGGACGCGACCGATGCCGGTCATCCGAGTGGGGGGTGCGGTGGAGCTCATAGCGCATTCCATCCTAGAGCCGCGGGAGGCGGCCGGACTCTGCCCGAGGTCTCAGCTCATGCGATCTGGACGGACCAGATGACCTGCATGCGCCACAGCATGATCGCGATCGCGAACGCCGCGACCCCGAGGATCACAGTGCTCCACCGGCTGCGCTCCATGAGCGCCCACAGCACGGCTCCGACGGGAAGCAGTGCGGCCGATACGAGGTAGACCCAGTACTCGAGCAGGTCTCCCGTCGGAGGGTTGCCGGCGAGGGGTGCGACGATCGCGACGATCACCTGGACGATCAGGAGGAGCTCGACCAGCGCGAGTGCACCGACGCTGAAGTCGCTCGGCCGGCGCCCGATGAGCCCCGCGATGAGGCAGAAGACACCCGCCGCGACGGCCACGACGACCTGGGCGATCGTGAACCACAGGATCATCGCACGGCCTCCGGCATGTTCATCGCACTCTTCAGGTCGGCTCCCCGCTTCTCGACGATGCCGACGAGGAGCCCGTCCTCGTCGATGGCGGCTGCGATCGGTCCGTCCAGGCGCGCGGCGTGGCCGGTGAGACGCTTGCCGTGCCGCAGGTCGCGCGCTTCCTCGGCCGTCATGTCCAGAACCGGGAGGATGCGTCGGGCTGCCTGCGCCGCGGTGAGAGTGGACGCCCCCTCGAGGGCGTCGACATCCACGGCGTCGCTCACCTCGAACGGGCCGACCCGCGTGCGCCGCAGCGCGGTGAGGTGCCCGCCGACGCCGAGGGCCTCCCCGAGGTCGCGAGCGAGCGAGCGGATGTAGGTGCCGGACGAGCAGTCGACGATCACATCGAGATCGAGCGCTCCGTCGCTCGGCCGGCTCGCGACGAGGTCGAACCGGGAGACGACGACTTCTCGGGGGGCCAGGACGACCTCTTCGCCGGCACGGACGCGATCGTAGGCTCGACGCCCGTCGACCTTGATGGCGGAGACGGCGCTGGGCACTTGCGAGATCTCTCCGGTGAGGGCAGCGATCCCCGCGGCGACCGCATCGTCCGTCACAGCGTCCCACGCCTCCGCAGCGGCGGTCGTGAGGATCTCGCCCTCCGCGTCATCGGTGCCGGTGGTCTGGCCCAGTCGGATCGTCGCCGTGTAGGTCTTGTCCGCGCCCACGATGTAGGTCAGGAGCCTGGTCGCTCCCTCGATCCCGATGACCAGCAGCCCGGTCGCCATCGGATCGAGCGTTCCCGCGTGACCGACTTTCCTCGTCCCGAACGCACGGCGGGTGCGCGCGACGACGTCGTGACTGGTCAGCCCAGCGGGCTTGTCGACGAGGAGGATGCCGGGCGAGACCATCCCCCCAGCCTACCGAGACCACAGCGGTCGACCGTTCGTGAGCCTCGGTCGACGGCGTCGTTCCGGGCACGGTTGCGCGCTCCCGTAGGCTGAGGGGATGCCCGGATCGCAGGCCCTGCCCGACATCGTGTCGCGCCTGTCGGACTGGTATCGGGACGCGGCGCGTGACCTGCCGTGGCGCCGGTCCGCGTTTCATGACGAGTTCGGCGCCTGGGGCGTCCTCGTGAGCGAGTTCATGCTGCAGCAGACCCCCGTCTCGCGGGTCATCCCCCACCTGGAGGCGTGGCTGGCGCGGTGGCCGACCCCGGAGGCGATGGCCGCGGCATCCACGGCGGACGTCGTGCAGCAGTGGGCGAACCTGGGCTATCCGCGACGGGCGCTCTGGCTGCACCGTGCCGCGGTGGAGATCACGGAGCGGCACGACGGCATCGTTCCCCGCGATGTCGACGCGCTCCTCGCGCTCTCCGGCATCGGCGACTACACCGCCCGAGCGGTCGCCGTGTTCTCCTATGGAGACCGGCACCCGGTGGTCGACACGAACACGCGGCGCGTTCTGGCGAGGGCGATCGACGGCCGAGCCCACCCCGCGCCGCCGTCTCGTCGTGACCTCGCGCTGATGGAATCCCTGCTCCCGGCTTCGGTGCCCGAGTCCGTGGTCTTCAACGCCGCGGCGATGGAACTGGGCGCCACGGTCTGCACGGCGCGAGCTCCGCGCTGCGAGCAGTGTCCTCTCTCCCCGTCCTGCGCCTGGCTCGTCGCGGGCCGCCCCGACACAGGGGATGACCGACGACGCCAGGCATCATACGAGGGATCGGATCGTCAGGCCCGTGGCCTCGTGCTGCGCCTTCTGCGAGAGGCGTCCCCCGACGCGGTGCCCCTGGTCGCCGTCCTGCCCGACTGGCCGGATTCGCCTCAGCGCGATCGCGCGATCGACTCGCTCATCGCCGACGGGCTCGCCGAGGCCGACGGCGAAGCCCTCTCGCTGCCTCGGTGACGACGCTTCAGAGGTGATGATCGGTGCGGTGTGCGAGCACCGTGAGCTCGACGCGGCTGCGGACGTCGAACTTCGTGAAGATCCGCCCGAGGTGCACCTCGACCGTGCGGACCGACACGTTCAGCATCTCGGCGATGTCCCTGTTCGGGGATCCGCCGACGGCGAGCATCGCCACCTCGAGCTCCCGTGCGGTGAGCGCGAGCGACCATGCGGCGCGACACGCGGAGAGCGGATCGGCCGCCGGAACGATGCTCCCCTCCCTGGCGTCGAGCCGGTCGATGCGGTCGCGGATGGACCGCGCCCACGCGGTCGCTCCTGAGACCTCGAACAGACGCTCGGCACGGTGGAGGTGCACCCTGGCCGCGGCATGATCATCGTGGATCGCGTGCTGGGTTCCGAGCATGGTCTCCACTCTGGCTCGCGTGAACGGAGAGGCGAGCGTGCGTGCGGCCTCCGTCACGGCATCACGCTCCGAACGCCACCGGGCGTCCCCGGCCGTCGCGATGCGCACGCGCAGCCGCTGCGCGAGCGCGATCTCCGGCGGCTCGATCGAGCCGACCGTCATCGGGCGCGCCTCCACCGTGAGAGCGAGTTCGTCGAGCGCCGGCACCGACATCGCGGTCCGCGGTGACCCGAGCTCGGCCCAGAGTCGAACCGTGGCGGCGGCATCGTGGAACGCGCCGGCGAGAAGCGACTGGATACCCCGATCGACGAGCACATCGATCCGTGCCCCGTTCGGCAGGGCTGCCGTGAGTGAAAGCGAGAAGGGACCGAGTTCGCCGAGCACGGCGAGATCGAGACGGCGTGCGAGGACCACGCCCAATCCTGCGAACGGCAACGCGACCGGCAGCACGAGCGCGGCCTGGATCAGTCGTTCCCGCGCGAGGCCGATGTCGCCTCGCCACGCGAGCAGCAGGACGTCGACGACCCGGCGGTACGCCTGGATGATCGGGCTGTGCTCGTACCCGGGAACCAGAGGGTCCGGCGCGGAGCCGATCGCCGAGTCGTCTTTGGCGAGGAGACGTCGCGCTCGATCGATGTCACCGTGCAACGCTGCGCGCAGGGCACTCAGCATCCCCCCGCTCACCGGACCGGACCCCGCGACCTCATCGACGTCACGGTCTCCGACGATGAGCCAGCTGAGGGCGATCGCCGGATCCCGCAGTTCGCGCTCCGTACCGGTGCGGGCTGCCCCCTCGCGGAGCGCATCGAGCCACACCCGCATCCCCCGCCGGTCACCTCGCTCAGCGCACATCACTGCCACGAGCGCGCTCGCGCGCGTCCAATGTCGCCAGTCCTCCGGGTCATCCGTCTCCGGACGCAGCGAACTCGGGTCGATCTCGGGCACCGCCCCCTGCGCGAGCGTCTGGGCGACGAGGAGTGCGCCGAGGCCTCGCGAACGCCGGGGGTCGGAAGTCTCGGAGTACAGCGCGTTCAACCATGCCGAGGCCTCGGACACGAAGCCGGCTGCGAGCGCCGACGTGCCTGCGACCAGACGCGCGTCGTCTCGGTCGCTTGCGGTGGCGTGGTCCGAAGCCTCGCGCGCGAGCAGCAATGCGCGCTCGGGATGGCCCGCGTCACTGAGTTGCCCGGCGATGTCGATGAGCTCGGGAGCAGCCGCAGGGTCGCCTTCGAGGGACGCCCGCGCATGATGCCAGTTCGCGCGCACCTAGTCGCCGCGCGCGCGGAAGACAGTGCTCAACCGCTCGTGGACGATCGCCGTGGTCGCGGCCGAGGAGGTGGCTCTGATCCAGATCGACAGGCGGGCATCGACGAAACGAACACGACCGGCATGCACGCGGAGGCGGTCGCCCACCGGAGCGGCCGCGACCTCTGATGCGGATCTCCCGTCGAACGCGAGCAGAGGTTCGAGATCATCCTCCAGCGACACCGAGAGTGCGAGGAGCAATTGCCGGTCATGCGATTCGAGTTCCACGGTCTCGAACCTGCGGGCGATCGACGGGACCAACGGGAGCGGTGACGGCAATGGACGGTGTCCGTGTCTTTGCTCGGGCGTCAGACTCTCGACGACTTCGCGGACCGTGGGGGCATGCGCGTCGAGATCGACGGCGAGACCGGCGAGCACATGCGGTGCGCATGCGAGATCCCGTTCGAGAAGCTCCTCGAGGATGATTCCCACCACCGCGGGCGCGACGAATCGCCCCCGCGCCATGCTCCGACCCACGATGCCGCCCCCCAGCTTCGCGGGATCTGGTCCCGCGAAGCTGAGCGTATCAAACGGCGATCACTCCGCGTCGTCGTCCGTGCGGTACGGGTCGGCGTCGCCGGCATGCGATGCCGAGGACGCGAGCTTCGCGACGTCCGCATCCCGCTGCTGGGCTTCGCGGAGCAGCGCACCGATGTGATCCGCGTTCTCCGGAAGCGCGTCGGGGATGAACTCGAGCGTCGGCACGAGCCTGGTGCTGAGCTGCCGCCCGACCTCGCTGCGCAGCATTCCGGTGGCCGAGGTGAGCGCGGCACCGCTGGAGATGCGCTCTTCCTCCGTGCCGAGCACCGTGTAGAACACCGACGCGTGCTGAAGGTCTCCGCTCACGCGGACGTCGGTGATCGTGACGAAGCCGAGGCGCGGGTCACGCAGCCCCTTCTCCAGTCGTTCAGCGAGGATGACGCGGATGCGATCCGCGAGCCGAGCCTGTCGTTCGCCTGCCATTGTTCTCTCCCTGTACGGAAACCTCAGGGCGTCCCCCGCTCCGCGCCCCGAGGGGAGCGGTGCGACGGACGCCCGAGAGGTTGTTCGAATCGATCAGCCGCGAGGCTTCTCGACGAGCTCGGTCGTCTCGATCTCATCACCGATCTGGATGTCGTTGTACTTGCCGAGGCCGATACCGGCCTCGTAGTCCGTACGGACTTCGGTGACGTCGTCCTTGAACCGGCGCAGCGACTCGATGGCGAGTCCATCGGCGACCACGACGCCGTCGCGGATGACGCGAGCCTTGGCGTTGCGGGTGATCGTTCCCGATCGCACGATGACACCGGCGATGTTGCCGAACTTGGAGGAGCGGAACACCTCGCGGATCTCGGCCACACCCGACTGGATCTCTTCGAACTCCGGCTTGAGCATGCCCTTGAGCGAGCTCTCGATCTCGTCGATCGCGTTGTAGATGACGGAGTAGAAGCGGATGTCCACACCCTCACGGGAGGCACGCTCGCGCGCCTTCGTGTCGGGACGGACGTTGAAGCCCACGATGATCGCGTTGTCGATCGTCGCCAGGTTCACGTCGGACTCGGTGATCGCACCGACACCGCGGTGGATGATGCGCAGCTGCACCGAGTCGTCGACCTCGATCTTGAGCAACGATTCCTCGAGCGCCTCGACGGCACCGGAGACGTCACCCTTGATGATGAGGTTGAGCGACTCGACCTTGCCCTCTTCGAGAGCACGGGTGAAGTCTTCGAGCGAGATGCGCTTGCGGGCCTTGGCCAGCTGGGCGTTGCGCTCGACCGCTTCACGCTTCTCAGCGATCTGGCGAGCCATGCGGTCTTCCTCGGTCACGATGAAGACGTCACCGGCACGCGGCACGGAGTTCAGACCCTGCACCTGCACCGGACGCGACGGGTAGGCCTCGAGGACCTGCTCGCCGTTCTCGTCCGCCATGGCACGCACACGGCCGTACGCCGTACCTGCGACGATCGCGTCGCCGACCCGGAGCGTTCCGGACTGGATGAGCACCGTGGCGACCGAACCGCGGCCCTTGTCGAGCTTCGCCTCGATGGCGACACCACGAGCGGCCTTGTTCGGGTTGGCGGTCAGGTCGAGACCGGCGTCTGCGGTGAGCAGCACAGCGTCCAGGAGTTCCTGGATACCGGTACCGGCACGTGCGGACACGTCGACGAACATGACATCGCCACCGAACTCCTCGGCGACCAGGCCGTACTCGGTCAGCTGCTGACGCACCTTGGAGGGGTTGGCGTCGGGCTTGTCGACCTTGTTCACCGCGACCACGATCGGCACGTTCGCCGCCTGCGCGTGGTTCAGCGCCTCGACCGTCTGCGGCATGATGCCGTCGTCGGCTGCGACCACGAGGATCGCGAGGTCGGTGACCTGCGCACCACGGGCACGCATGGCGGTGAACGCCTCGTGACCCGGGGTGTCGATGAAGGTGATGGCGCGCTCGATGTTCTCGTGCTCGGTCCAGACCTGGTAGGCACCGATGTGCTGGGTGATGCCACCGGCTTCACCCTCGATGACGTTGGTCTGACGGATCGCATCGAGCAGTCGCGTCTTACCGTGGTCGACGTGACCCATGACGGTGACCACCGGCGGACGGATCTCGAGGTCGTCCTCGCTCTCCGCCTCCAGCTCGGCCTCGAGGTCGAGACCGAAGCCCTCGAGGAGCTCCTTGTCCTCGTCCTCGGGCGAGACCATCTGGATCTTGTAGCCGAGCTCGGCACCCAGGACCTCGAAGGTCGCCTCATCCAGGGACTCGGTGGCCGTGGCCATCTCGCCGAGGTTGAAGAGGATGGTGACGAGGGTTCCCGGCTGGACCGTGTAACCGGTCAGCGTCTCGATCTTGTCGGCGAAGTCCGCGATCGACGCGCCGCGGCGCATGCGGATGGTCTCTCCGTTGCCGCGGGTGACGTTGACGCCACCGACGACCGGAGCACTCCGCATCTCGAACTCTTGCCGCTTCGCCCGCCGCGACTTGCGCTGCTTGCTCTTTCCGCCGCCCTTACCGAAGGCACCTGCGGTGCCGCCACCGGGACCACGGCCTCGACCGCCGCCCCCGCCGGGACGACCAGCGAAACCGCCGCCGGGACGCGCGCCGGGACCACCGGCACCGCCGGGTCCGCCG
>NZ_JRKC01000040.1:0-21552 GCF_000800925.1 Microbacterium sp. ZOR0019
GCCTCGTGGTCATCGGCAGCCTCGTGGTCATCGGCAGCCTCGTGGTCATCGGCAGCCTCGTGGTCACCGTGACCCGAGGTTGCGGCCTCCGTGACGGACACGACCGGCGCCGGTGCGTCGAGACTGTGCGGGTCCTCCCCGTTCTCGGCGAGCTGCGTCCACTCGGTCGACCCCTCGACGCACTCCTGCACGACGGGGAACGCCAGAGTGTCGGGGGTGCTCTCGTCGAGCCCGACCGACATGCTCACCGCACCGCGGAGGTCGTTCGGCACCGGTGTGACAGCGGTGTAGGTCACCGCGCTGACGAGGCCGTCGTCCCCACGCTCCACCTCGATGTTCCAGTCGCCGTCCATCGTCGGCGCGACGGAGGCGAGACCCTCGGGCATCGTGATGCGCAGGGCGGTGGTCGGCGAATTCTCGCAGCCGTGCGAGAAGGAGAAGGTCAGGACGCCGTGGTCTCCGGCGACGAGTTCATCGGGGCTGACGCCCACATGGGCGCTCGCCATGGCGGGAACCGCGAGGGCGAGGAGCGCACCGCTGAGCAAGCCGGTGGTGGCGAGGACGGTGCGGCGCGTGCGAGAGGGGGTGTTGCGGGACATGGTGTATCTCCTGGTGCTCGATGTGCGGGCGCGCCGGACGGCGCGAATCCGCGAAAGGGTGAGGCCGCTCGGGAACGAGCAGCGGACTCCGTGCAACCGATCGGTGCGGATCAGTCGCGGATGAGCGCGGGTGGACCCCGTCGCGTCACGGCGGCCGCGAAAGCGACTTCGAGGACAGGAAGATCGAGGGAACGCAGTCCGTGCGGCCTGCGGTGGTAGGTCGGGGTGGTCGTGACGGAACGCCGGAGAAGGGCCTCGACCCAACGGGCCACCGCTCGCACGACCGCTTCGCCGTGCCAGATCAGGAGCATGGTGAGGATGGCGGCGACGACATGGGCGACGAGCATGGGGGCACCGGCGGCCGATGCGGACGGTGTGGAGGCGAGCAGCGCGAGATCGAGGTGGTGCGTGTGGCCGAGCCCGCCGGGGGATGATGTCGCGACCGGGGAGCCCAGCACCTGGAACAGCACGTGGAAGGCCGCCTGCGCGAGAAGGACGGTGACCGCGACCCGGCCACGCGAGGGGCGGGCACCGATGAGCAGTGCGGAAAGCGGCGTGACGAGTGTGGCGACTGCGAGGATCAGCAGCGGATGAGGGGCGGAACCTCCGCCGAGCGTGTGGGAGACACCGGCGAGCAGCGTCGCGATGGAGGAGACGGCGGCGGCGCGTACGAGTCGCAGCTGCCGGGCATTCACGCTCACAGCCTAGTCGGGACGAGCGTGCCGGGCGGATTCCTAGCTCGGGGCAGTAGCGTTGGCACGTGGAATTCCTGCTCTATCTGGGCGGCATCCTCTTCATGCTGATCGGCCTCGGCCTGTCGATCGGCCTGCATGAGGTCGGCCATCTCGTCCCCGCGAAGCTCTTCGGCGTGCGCGTCGGCCAGTACATGATCGGCTTCGGGCCGCGTCTGTGGTCGAAGCGGATCGGGGAGACCGAGTACGGGTTCAAGGCGCTGCCGCTCGGTGGCTTCATCTCGATGTCCGGGATGTACCCGCCGTCGAAGAGCACCGGTCCCGCATCCGGTGTGTTCCGGTCACTGATCCAGGACGCGCGCTCCGCCAACGACGAGACCATCGCGGAAGGCGCAGAGGACCGAGTCTTCTACCGTCTGCCCGTGTGGAAGCGTGTCATCGTGATGTTCGGCGGCCCGCTGATGAACCTGATCCTGGCGACCGTCATCTTCACGGTGCTGGTCTCCGGTATCGGCGTCCAACAGGGCACGACGACGATCGCTTCGGTCACCGAGTGCGTCGTCCCCGCAGGATCCACCCAGACCGAGTGCACCGCGGACGACCCGAAGTCGCCCGCTGCGGAAGCCGGGATCAAGCCGGGGGACGTGCTCGTCTCCGTCGACGGCCAGCCGGTGTCGGACTTCGCGGAGGCGACGGCGATCGTGCAGGCGGCGCCCGGTGAGACGCTCGACCTGGTGGTCCTGCGAGACGGCACCGAGCAGAGCCTGAGCATCACCCCGGTGGCCGCCGAGCGCACGATCACGGATGCCTCGGGCCAGCCCATCTTGGACGACGCCGGTGATCCCGTCGTCAAGGAGGTCGGCTATGTCGGCATGGGATCGCAGATGGGATACGTGCAGCAGCCGCTGAGTGCGGGACCGCAGATGGCGGCCGAGAACGTCGCCAGGGTCGGCTCGTTGCTCGTCACGCTCCCCGTGCGTCTCTGGGACATCGGCGTCTCCCTGGTGACCGGGGGTGAGCGGGATCCGAACGGCCCCCTGAGCGTGGTCGGTGTCGGGCGCCTGGCGGGTGAGGTCGCGGCGACGGATGCCCCCGTCCTCAATCGCTTCGCGATCCTGCTCGGACTGTTCGGTTCGCTCAACGTCGCCCTGTTCGTGTTCAACCTGATCCCGTTGCTCCCGCTCGACGGAGGGCACATCGTGGTCGCCTTGTGGGATGGGATCAAGCGGGCCTGGGCGAAGCTCTTCCGGCGGCCCCCTCCTGCACCGGTCGACGCGACCAAGCTGGTGCCGCTGACCGTGGTGGTCGCGGTCCTGCTGATCGCGATGGGCGCACTGCTCCTGATCGCCGATCTCTTCAATCCGGTGAATCTTCTCGGTTGACACCGAGATGATCGTCGACGGCGGTGCTGAGTCGCAGCCGGTTCGAGCGGCGACCGCATCGGAATCCGACTGGGCGTCCGCTCAGCTGAGGGCGTGGGAGACGAGGCGTTCGAGGGTGTGGATGCCGTCGCGCGACAGGATCGATTCGAGATGTCCCTGCACCGAGGCGAAGTGTGCGCCGCGCAGGGCGTACACGTCGCCCGACGCGTCGTCTGCGGACACCTCGGCCGATGCGACGGTCGTCGTCCCCGGTGCCACTCGCGCCGTGAACGTGTTGTAGAAGCCGATCGATGCGTCCTCTCCGAACACCGGGACCGCCTTCTGCAGGCCTTGGTGCGGCGCAGCGAGCGGCGTCAGCGCGATACCCAGCCGGTCGGCGAGGATCTGATGGCTGAGGCAGACCGCGAGCAGCGGAGCTTCGGCCTCGAGGCGGCGTCCCACGATCTCGCGCATCCGCGAGATGCGAGCGCTCGTGGCGTCCCGCGGGTCGCCGGGGCCGGGGCCGGCGACGACGAGGTCCGCGGCGTCGATGTCGGCGTCCGTCATCTCGTCCCACGGCGCGATCGTCACGGCGAGACCGAGGTGTCGCAATTGGTGGGCGAGCATCGTCGTGAAACGATCCTCGGCGTCCACGACGACAGCCGTGTGCCCCGCGAACGGTCCGGTGAAGTCCTCGCCCTGCGGGTTGAGCCAGAATTCAGCCAGGCGTGCGTTGCGCGAAGACAGCAGTGCGGCGATCGCCGGGTCGTCGGCGAGGGCGCGTTCCCCACCCGGCGCATCGGCATCGCTCCGGGCCTCCGCCACACGATCGCGATCGATCGCACCGATCGCGCCGAGCACGCCGGCCGCCTTGCCGTGCGTCTCCGACACCTCGCCCAGAGGATCGGAGTGGCGGACCAGCGTCGCACCGACGGGAACGCGCAGCGTGCCGTCCTGGAGGTACACGGTGCGGATGAGGATGGGGGCATCCAGGTCATGTCCACCGTCCGCGTTCGGGGTGAACAGTGCGGCCACGCCGGAGTAGTAGCCTCGCGGCTGGCGCTCATGACGGCGGATCACAGCGCAGGCGTTCTGCATGGGTGAGCCGGTGACGGTCGGTGCGAACATCGTCTCCCGCAGGATGTCGCGCGGGTCGAGGGCACTGCGTCCGCGAAGCATGTACTCGGTGTGCGTGAGCCGCGACATCTCCTTGAGGTGCGGGCCGGTGATGCGCCCGCCGTCGGAGCAGACCGCGCTCATCATCTTGAGCTCCTCGTCCACGACCATGAACAGCTCCTCGGTCTCCTTGGTGGAGGCGAGGAAATCGATCAGCGTGTCCTTGGTCGCGCCCCCTGCGGGGTGGCGGAAGGTTCCGGAGATCGGGTTCATCGTGACGACGCCCTCACGCGCGACGACGTGTGCTTCCGGGCTCGCGCCGACGGCGATGTGCCCCGGCGTGAAGACGGCGAACGTCCAGTACGCGCCGCGCTCATGCGTGAGCAGGGCGCGGAACCAGGTGAGCGCCGCGGTGCGGTCGTCGACATCGATGTTCGCGGTGAAGTCGCGGCGGATCACGAAGTTCGCGCCTTCGCCGCGCCCGATCTCGTCTGCGATGACCTTCTCCACGATGGCCGCATACTCGTCGTCCGCGATGTCGAAGCCGTCGTCGCGGAGAGGCACCGGGGTGTTCGGGAGCTGCTCGAGGAGAGCAGGAGTCGGAAGGTGGAGGTGCTCGTCGACGATCACGCACCGCAGCGGTGCGCCGTCGTCCTGTGCGACGAAACCACGCTCGCGCACCTGACGGTAGGGGACCAGGGCGAAGATCTCGCGCGGGGTGCCGTCGAGCATGAGCGGGATGTCGGCGAGCAGGTCGACATCGACCACGTCGCCGCTGAGCAGCTCGACGGTGTCGGCACCGTCGCGGGCGATCAGCACGAAGGATGCCGTCGGGTCGGCGCTGAGCTCGGCGAGTCGTGAGAGGGTCATCGATGTCTCCTGTGCAGTGCTCCGGCTCGGCGCAACGAAAAGACCGCCCCGGAGGCGGTCTGGATTCGTGGGAACGCGAACACACCGCCTAGAAGGCGGGCCACCAGGTGAAGTTCGCGAGCATGGGCCTGAAACTACCACATCGCCCGTGCCCGTCTGAGCGGCAGGGCCTCACCAGAGACTGCCGCCCGGCTGGGTCACCTCGGCATCGAGGGCGTGATCGACGACGAGGCGAACGGCGCGTGCGAGATCCTTGTCGGCGAGGTGCGCTGCACCGACCGGTGCGGTGCTGGTGGACCAGGGCAGATGCACGAATCCGGCTCGCGCGTCCGCCCGAACAGCGCCGAGGGCTGTGTAGAGCACGTGATTGCAGACATAGGTCCCCGCCGACAGCGAGAGGTGCGCAGGCAACCCCTCCTCGGTCAGCACCTGGAACAGACGCTTGGTCGGGAGGCTGGCGAAACGAGCGGCGGGGCCGCCGATCTCGCTCGGAGCATCGAACGGCTGCGCGCCGTCGTTGTCGCGGATCCGTGCGTCGATCAGGTTCACGCCGATGCGTTCGACGGCGATCCGCTGGCTGCCTCCGGCGAGCCCGGTGGCGATCACGGCATCGGGGGAGTGCGTCGCGATCAGGTCGCGAAGGCGGAGCGCCGAGGCGTCGAAGGCGACGGGCAGCGTCGCGATGACGAGATCGTGCGGGCCGTCGTAGTCTGCCGCCACCGCGCGGACGGCGTCCGCCGAGGGGTTGCGGGCGGCGCCGTCGAAGGGCTCGAAACCGGTGAGGAGGATGACCGCCATGCGACCAGCGTAGGTGCGTCCGTCCAGCCCTCTCGCATCCGGGCGGCGTAGGCTGGTGGGGTGCCAGCAGTGAACCTCGGAATGCCGAAGATCCCCGAAGTCCTCGCCCCGCGCCGGAAGTCGCGGCAGATCAAAGTGGGCAAGGTGCTCGTGGGCGGCGATGCTCCCGTCAGTGTGCAGTCGATGACGACCACGAAGACCACCGACATCAACGGGACCCTTCAGCAGATCGCCGAGCTCACGGCGTCCGGTTGCGAGATCGTGCGCGTCGCCGTGCCGCATCAGGACGATGCCGACGCGCTCAAGATCATCGCGATGAAGAGCCAGATCCCCGTGATCGCCGACATCCACTTCCAGCCGCGCTACATCTACACGGCCATCGATGCGGGGTGCGGGGCCGTCCGTGTCAATCCCGGCAACATCCGGGAGTTCGACGGCAACGTCGGCAAGATCGCCGAGGCAGCCAAGGCCGCCGGCGTCTCGCTGCGCATCGGCGTCAATGCCGGATCGTTGGACCGTCGCATCCTCACCAAGTACGGCAAGGCGACGGCCGAGGCTCTGGTCGAGAGCGCCGTCTGGGAGGCGTCGCTGTTCGAGGAGCACGACTTCCACGACTTCAAGATCTCCGTCAAGCACAACGATCCCATCGTCATGGTCAAGGCCTACCGTCAGCTCGCCGAGCGCGGCGACTGGCCCTTGCACCTCGGGGTGACCGAGGCGGGGCCGGCGTTCCAGGGCACGATCAAGAGCGCCACGGCATTCGGCATCCTGCTCGGCGAGGGGATCGGCGACACCATTCGCGTCTCTCTCTCGGCGCCGCCGGCGGAAGAGGTGAAGGTCGGGCACCAGATCCTGCAGTCGCTCAACCTCCGTGAACGCAAGCTCGAGATCGTCTCGTGCCCGTCGTGCGGACGCGCTCAGGTCGACGTCTACACACTCGCCGAGAATGTCACCGAGGGGCTCAAGGACATGACGGTGCCGTTGCGCGTCGCCGTCATGGGCTGTGTCGTCAACGGTCCGGGCGAGGCCCGTGAGGCCGACCTCGGCGTGGCATCGGGCAACGGCAAGGGGCAGATCTTCGTCAAGGGCGAGGTCATCAAGACCGTGCCGGAGGCGGAGATCGTCGCGACCCTGATCGAAGAGGCCACCCGGATCGCCGCCGAGATGGGCCCGGAAGCGCCCCTCGGCACCGCACAGGTCGTCACCGCCTGAGTCCCGAGGAGCACGAACATGTCCGAAGCCGCTCTTCCCGCCCCCGTTCAGGCGATGGTCGATGCGATCGGGATCTTCGTGATCGAGGGCGACAAGCTGGCCAGCTTCACCATCCCGCCGTCGCACTGACCCCGCCGCCACAGGCCGCCGACCGCACTCCGGCAGCACCGTCGAATCCGAGGAGATCCATGTCGACGCCCACCATCGTGACCTTCGCCGAAGGCGCTGTAGACGGTGACGGCGTCGTCACCCGCATCGAGCAGGGCTCGCACGGAACGGTGGTCGTGGTCGACGCGACTCCTTTCCACCCCGTCGACCACACCTGGCCGGATCAGCCGGGCGACAGCGGAACGATCACGTCGGGCGGGCGGGTTCTCCCGGTCGCGGAGGCCGTGATGGCCGCTGCCTCCGCGGAGGGCGCCTTCGCCGTGGGCAGCGACATCCCCGTCAAGCGTGGCGCGGAGGGGTGGACGTGGCTGGTCGGGCACCGCATCGATGCCGAGGTGCCCGACGGGCTGGCGGAGGGCACCCGCGTCCGCCTTTCCGTCGACGAGACGCGCAGAGCCGGACTCAGTCGTGGTCACACGGCCTGCCACCTGGCCTCCCTCGCGCTCGACCTCGCCGTCTCCGACCTGTGGCGGAAGGACCCGGGAACGGATGCGCTCGGGAATCCCGACTTCGAAGGCCGCGCGAACCAGTCCAGCCGTATCCACGAGAACGGCGCCGTCGACGAGTACCGTCTCGGCAAGAGCTTGCGCAGAGCTGGATTCGACACCGAGACCTTCGCCGCGACACTCGCCGATCGTGAGGAGCAGATCAACAGCCGGCTCGCCGCGTGGGTGGCGTCGGGCGCAGCCAGCTTCATCCGGACGGAGGGGCCCACGATCGTCGACCGCCGGCGGTGGCACTGCGACCTGCCGCAGGGCCACGCGGCGATCCTCTGCGGCGGCACCCATGTCGACAGTCTCACGGAGTTCTCCGCGATTGTGGTCGAGCTCGATCTGAGCGACCCGCAGCTCCTGGTGATGACCACGACCGCGACCCCGGCGGTCTGACCTCAGCGGACGAATCCCGCCTGAACGCGGCCACCCGCTTGCCGCAGTTCGATCTCGACCTGTGCGGCGAAGCGCGCGATGTCTCCGGCGAGCAGCGGGTTGCCCAGGAGGTCGGCCCGCTCGGGGCTCAGGGAACGCAGTCGACGGGGAAGCCATTTCCCCGTCGCGACCCAGTGGCCCTCGGACAGGAGCATCAATTCTGCGATGCGTTCGAACAGCAGGTTCGCCACGACCCGTTGTTCCAGGGGATCCTCCGCGTCGTGGAGGTCATCGAGGAGGTCGGTGATCACGTAACGACGGAAGGCGGACTCTTCAGCGGTGAGTGTCGGCCCCGCGGCCAGGAGTCTGCTCCAGTGCGCACGGAACTCATCCAGCGACCCGTCATCCCGGATCGGCACTCCTTCCATGAGCATGTGGACGATGACGGGGCGGTGGTTGTCGAGCCCGCGATCCGCCCACTCGGCGAAGCCGTCCGGAGTGTAGGCGAACACCTCGAAGATCTCTCCTTCGAACTCGTGGGTGGCCGCCTCGCTCGACTGCGTCGGGTCGTCGAAGAGCGGATCGCCGATGAGGAGGAGATCGGTGTCGCTGGTTGCCGTGCGCTCCTTACGTGCTGTGCTCCCGGCGACGATCGCGATCCGCGCGCGGGGGTAGGGTCCGGCGATGAACCGCTCGGCGCGTTCGGCATGATCCATGCCGTCAGAGTATCCCCGATGTCGTTCGCTCCTCGCGGCCTCGCCTCGGCGAGCGGTCACCAGATCGCGCGGAGGACCCGCTGCGTGTCTGCGAGCGTGAGGCCCTCCGCCCGGGCGACGGCGGCGAGCGCGTGGGCGGCGTCGGCGATGCCGCCCGCGACGGGGCTGGCCGTATCGCTCACCCGCGTGCCGGAGCCGATGCGCGAGGTCGCGAGCCCGTCTTCCTCGAGCAGGCGATACGCCTTCGCCACGGTTCCGGGGGCGATCGACAGGTCCGAGGCGAGTTGACGCACGGACGGAAGGCGGTCACCGGCCAGGAGCCGACCGGTCGTGATCAACCCCCGGATCTGATCGTGGACCTGTTCTGCAGGCGACTCTCCGGTATCACGGCGGATCGTGATGATCATGACGTGCGCACCCGACTCGGTGTCCGCGCGCCCATCGGTACACCGCTGAGGGCGGTGAGCAGCCAGAGCGCGATTCCCGCCGTGGTCGAGAGGGCCCACGCCACGAACAGTGCGGGCTCCATCGCGGCGAACGGGGTGCCGAGGGAGACCATGCCGAGGGGACCCGCCTGCACAGACAGCATTATCGACGCGGTGCCGCGGAGCGAATTGAATACGACGGCGAGGTGCAGCAAGACGGCCCCGCACGCGATCCGCGCGATGTTGGCGGCCCGTAGGCGCCGGTTCGCGGTGTCCCGCTCGATGTCGTGGCTCCACGCCGGACGCGGGATCAGGAGCCAGCCGATCGCGGTGGTGAGGAGGAGTAGGCCGAGCAGTGCCAGTGCCGGCAGCGAGTAGTGCCAGCCGTAGATCCCGGTGGAGGCCGACGTGGTTCCCGACGTTCCCAGGTTGATCGAGAACTGCGTGTACTGCCCCCGCTCATCCGTCTCCGACGCGGCCCCGGCGGCAAGAGCGAGAATGACGGCGACGGCGGCCAGGATCCCGAGGAGGATGGGCTGTCTCGGGCGGAGGAACGTCCGGACCGTACGCGGGACGAGCTGTGCCGAGGCGTCCATCTGCGTCGACCGTGAGGGGAGGCAGAGCAGGATCACGCTGACGATACCCAGTATCAGCGGAAGTGCCGTCCGGCTCCCGAGGTCCCACCAGAGCTGCGGGCCGAAGCCGAAATCGCCGGCGAGGGGAGCGAGGAACACGATCACCGGCACTCCACCCGCGATCGCGGTGAACACCGCGTCTCTGGTCGGGAGCCGTGGGGTTACGCGCAGGAGAGTCAGCCGGAGGGCGAGCGCGATCACTGCGCCGAGCACGCTGGGCCCCCAGATGAGAAGCAGGAAAAGGATCATCGTCGCCTCCGTCAGTGTGTCATCACGCTGATACATTATGTACCAGTGTGATGACACACTTCAAGGCTCGTTCAGACGGCGAACTCGACCTCGGCCGCGGCGATGTCCGCGTTGACGACCTGCAGGCGCACGATGTCTCCCGGCTTCACGTCCGCGGGAACGGGCGCTGTCGCCGTCACCGCGGGGTCGGCGATCTGCACGCTCGCGCGCTCACCGCGCAACTCGATGACCGTCGCCTCGATCGTCGTGCCGATCAACGGAACGAGCAGCGCGGCTTCGACGGTGTTGATCGTCGTCGAGTTCAGCCGCGACGCGCGCTGACCGGACTCCTGCATGAGAGCGGGGAGCTCGGGAAGCGACGCGCGGGCCCACTCCGGTACCGGAGCGCCACTCGATGCCGCAAGGCAGATGACGAGGCTCCAGCGGTCGACGAGTCGGCGCAGGGGAGCGGTCGCGTGCGCGTAGGGAGCGCCGATCGCGGCCTGCACCGTGTCCGTCGGGGGCGCTCCGTCGAAGACGACATAGCCTGCGCCGCGAAAAAGCGATGCTGCGGCTTCGAGCACCGGGAGGGTGACGGGGTCGGCGCGATCCAGCCGGCGCAGGTACTCCCCGTAGGTTCCTGACGTCCACGGTCGCCCGAGGGCCACCGTCTGGTGACGGAACGTGGTGAAGGCCGCGTCGTCGGGTTCCGGCATGGTGCGGAGGACACCGATCCCGGCGTCGAGCATGAGTGACGCCGCCGCCATCCCCGTCATGAGGGACAGTTGAGCGTTCCACTCCTCGACGGGGAGAGGGCTGCGGCGTTCGATCGAATACGCGCCGTCCGCACCCTGGACGACCTCCTCATCGGGGAGGTTGAGACTCGCCCCGCCTCGTGACCGTTCCTGTTCGAGGCGCCGCGCTCCGATCTCCGGCAGCAGAGCCGCGGGTCCGTCGTCGCCACGGTCCAACGCCTGCTGCGTGGTCATGTACTCGAGCTGGGCACGAGAGCGGATGAGTGCGCGTTCGAGGCGGAAGTCCTGCACCGAGGCCGCCTCGTCGAGGTCGAAGGTCCAGACCAGCGCAGGGCGGTCGACGTTCGCGAGCAGCGAGGCGCGATCCTCGCTCAGTGCTCGAGGATGCAGCGGGATCGACCCGTCCGCCGCGTACAGCGTCTGTCCGCGGCGTCGGGCCTCGGTGTCCACCGCTCCGCCCGGCACGACGAATCCCGGAACGTCGGCGATCGCATAGCGCACCGTGTAGCCGGTGCCCGCACGAGCCAGGTGGAACGCCTGGTCGAGGTCGCGGGAACCCGCCGGATCCAGCGTCGCGAACGGTACGTCCCGGAGGTCGAGCTCCGGGGCGGTCGCGGTGCTGGTCTCTGCTTCGGCGAGCGCCCCGGGCGGGAATTCGAGCGGCGCCTCCGAAGACTCCCGGAGCGCGGCCAGGGCGGACGCGAGCTCGCTCCGAGTGGCGGAGGAGGACACATGCGATCGGCGCTGCGGCATGGCTCCACACTATGCGGGCTCCCTCATCGATGCCGGATCCGCTGGAGCCGGCCCGACCGTCCGCGGGTCGCGTTACCGTGGTTACATGACCACTGCAGCCAAGGCCCAGACTCTTGTCGGACTCTATGACGCTCCGGAGATCCTCCGCGTCGTGAATGTGTGGGACGTCGTCTCCGCGAAGGCCGTCGCCGCGCTCCCGGAGACGAAGGCGCTCGCCACCGCGGGGCACGGCATCGCCGCCTCGTTCGGCTACGAGGACGGAGCCACGCCGCGAGAGGTGATGATCGACATGGTCGGGCGGATCGCTGCCGCTGTGCAGGTTCCCGTCACCGCCGACCTCGATGACGGCTACGGGGACGCGGGGGAGACCGCGCGTCTCGCCATCGCCGCCGGTGTCGTCGGTGCGAACGTCGAGGATCGGCTCAAGCCGCTCGACGAGTCCGTCGCCGCCGTCGAGGCGATCGTCAAGGCGGCAGAGGGCGAAGGAGTGCCCTTCGCCCTCAACGCGCGCACCGACGCCTTCGTCCGTGCCGGTGGGCGTTCCGTGAAGGAGAGCGTCGCCGATGCCATCCAGCGCGGTCGTGCCTACCTCGACGCCGGTGCGACGGCGGTCTTCGTCCCCGGCATCCTCGACATGAACGTCACCCGTCAGCTCGTCGAGGGCATCGGTGAGCGCAAGGTCAGCGTCATCGGTCTTCCGGGAGCGCTCGCCGCCTCGGAGTACGAGAAGCTCGGCGTCGCTCGCATCTCCTACGGTCCTCTTCCGCAGCGGGTCGCTCTCACCGCTCTGCAGGAACTCGCGGCCGACCTTTACGCCGGTGGGGTCGTCCCCGCGAACCTCCCCGCGCTCAACTGACGCGAGACGAGTGACCACGGCTCACTAGACTTGCTCCGTGGTCACTCGTCTTTCGAATTTCTTCCTCCGCACGCTCCGCGAAGACCCTGCAGGCGCAGAGGTCGCCAGCCACCGGCTGCTGATCCGGGCCGGGTACATCCGGCCGCAGGCCGCCGGGATCTTCGCGTGGCTGCCACTCGGTCTGCGCGTCAAGGCGAAGATCGAGTCCGTGGTGCGCGAGGAGATGGCCGCGGCCGGTGCGCAGGAAGTCCATTTCCCCGCACTGATGCCGCGTGAGGCGTATGAGGCGACCGGTCGCTGGGAGGAGTACGGCGACCTGCTCTTCCGACTCCAGGATCGCAAGGGGGGCGACTATCTCCTCGCGCCGACCCACGAGGAGGCGTTCACGCTGCTCGTGAAGGACCTGTACTCGTCGTACAAGGACCTCCCGCTCACGATCTACCAGATCCAGGACAAGTACCGTGACGAGGCGCGTCCGCGGGCCGGCCTGCTCCGTGGCCGCGAGTTCACGATGAAGGACGCCTACTCGTTCGATTCCTCCGACGAGGGTCTGGACGTCAGCTACCAGGCGCAGCGTGATGCTTACGAGCGGATCTTCCAGCGCCTCGGTCTCGAGTACGCCATCGTTCAGGCGGATGCCGGCGCGATGGGGGGCTCCCGAAGTGAGGAGTTCCTGCACCCGACGCCGGTCGGAGAGGACACGTTCGTGCGCAGCGCGGGCGGATACGCCGCCAACGTCGAGGCGTTCACGACCGCGGTGCCCGAAGCGATCGAATTCGACCCGGACGCAGAGCCGGTCATCTTCGACTCACCCGACACCCCGACCATCGAGACGCTGGTGTCGCACAGCAACCGCGAGCTCGACGGCGACTACACGGCGGCGGACACCCTCAAGAACGTGGTTCTGGCTCTCACGCATCTCGACGGGACCCGTGAGCTGGTCGTCGTGGGCATCCCCGGCGACCGCGACGTCGACGAGAAGCGTGCGGAGGTGGCGTTCGCTCCCGCTGAGGTCGAGACCGCCACGGCCGACGACTTCGAGAAGAACCCGCTGCTCGTGCGGGGCTACATCGGCCCGTGGTCACCCACCGGCGCCGTGTTGGGCGAGCAGTCCGCGACCGGCATCCGCTACCTCGTCGACCCGCGTGTGAGCGAGGGGACGACCTGGATCACCGGGGCGAACATCGACCAGAAGCACGCCCACTCCGTCGTGGCCGGACGAGACTTCGCCGCCGACGGCATCGTCGAGATCGCGAACGTGCGTGCCGGAGACCCGGCTCCCGACGGATCCGGCCCCGTCGAGCTCGCGCGCGGCATGGAGATCGGTCATGTGTTCCAGCTCGGCCGCAAGTACGCCGAGGCGCTGGGCCTGAAGGTGCTGAACGAGAACGGCAAGCTCGTCACCGTCACGATGGGCTCCTACGGAATCGGTGTGACCCGCATCCTGGCGATCATCGCCGAGCTCAACAACGACGACAAGGGTCTCATCTGGCCGGCCTCGATCGCACCGTTCGACGTGCAGGTCGTCGCAGCCGGTCGTGACCAGGTCGCGTTCGACGTCGCTGAGGGCCTCTCCGCTCAGCTCGAGACCGCCGGGTTCGACGTGCTCTACGACGACCGCCCCAAGGTGTCGCCGGGAGTGAAGTTCGGCGACGCCGAGCTCGTCGGCGTGCCGAAGATCGTGATCGTCGGACGCGGCGCGGCCGAGGGGCAGGTCGAGCTGTGGGACCGTGCGACCGGTGCCCGCGACGCCATCTCGGTCGACGAGGTCGTCGAGCGTCTCGCTCACCGCTGAGTCAGCACGGCCTCGGCCTCGGCGTCGGCGTCGGCGTCGGATTGCGGGGGAGTCGGGCGAAAGCGGCGTCCGCAGGCTCGGCCTCAGCGCTCCAGAGCGCAGTCGAGTGCTGTGCGCGCGTAGGAGAGGATGTTCTCGCGGTAGGTCTCCGCGCCCGATTCCAACCCGATCAGTGGGTAGAGGTCGTAGGCGTCCTCGAGAGCGACGATGTTCTGTGAGATGACGGTGAGGTCTGCGGTCGGTCGGAACACGCCGAGCGCGGCCCCGATCTCGATCGTCGAGCGGTAGAGATCCACCTGACGCGTCACGATCGAGCGGTGCAGCGGGCGGTACTCGGGCTGTTCGCGCAGGAGCGGGATGCTCTCATAGGCCATCCGCAGATGGTCGCTGATCTCGTCTGGAACGCCGGCGACGATCAGGGACACCAGCCGTCTCGCAGGGTCCGTCTCGCGCTCGGCGATGGTGCGACGCTTCTCGTACATTTCCTCGAGCACACCCTCGACGGTCGCGTACATGAGTTCGTCGAAGCTCGGGAAGTAGTACAGGACGCTCCCGGTGCTCACCGATGCCTCGGCGGCCACCGCCCGGACATTCGTGCCCCGGATGCCGCTGCGACCCGCGACACGTCTGGTCGCGGAGATCAGCTCCGCACGTCGGGCGGCATGCTTGCGCTGTTCGGCCACGTGTCCTCCTCGTGCCTGGCGCTACTCGTCGTCGGGAACGAGCGTGGTGAGTTCAGCATAGTGCTGAGGGCGTCGCTTCCTCAGGACGAGCCCCACGATCGCTCCGGCCAGGAACAGGATGGGCGTGGGGGCGAGGAGTACGAGATTGATCGGCCCGGTGAGTCCGGTCACGAGATCGAAGTTCATCGCGATGAGCGTGAACCCGACGAGCAGACCGAGCGCACCGAGAGCCGGGGCCACCAGCACCCGCCAGACGCTGTGTCCGCGGCGCCCACGGAGGAAGAAGCCGACGACGGCGATCGCGGCGACCGCCTGGGCGAACACGAGGCCGGCGACGCCGATCGAGTACACGGGCAGCGCGAAGCCGAGAAAAGGGTCCGCGCCACTGACGATCGTCGCGACGGTGGCGACGAGAGAGACGATCGAGATCACGAGGCTGGCATGGTGCGGCGCCTGCGTCGAAGGCTGGGTCTGCGCGAGCCAGGACGGCAGCAGACGCTCGCGGCCGAGGGAGAAGAGGTAGCGCGAGCTCGCGTTGTGGAAGGCGAGGAGACACGCGAAGAAGCTGGTCACGATGAGGACGCGCATCGTCACGGAAGCCCATTCGCCGAGGTAGGCGTCACCGGCGTGGAACACCATGTCTTGGAAGTCGTCCTGCATCGCGAGTTTCAGGACACCCTCCACGCCGAACGCCACGGTGAGCACCCAGAAGGTGAAGGCGTAGAACACTCCGAGGAATGCGATCGAGATATAGGTCGCCATCGGGACCGTGCGTGCGGGATCCTTCGCCTCCTCGGTGTAGATCGCCGTGCTCTCGAAGCCGAGATAGGCACCGAACCCGAAGACGAAGAGCGCGCCGCTGCCGGCAGCGAAGAAGACGTTCTCCGGCGCGAAGGAGGCGAAGGACACCGGCTCCGGCCCTCCCTGTGCCAGGACGGCGACGGCGAGGACGAGGAGGATGGCGACCTCTGCGGTGAGGAGTACTCCGAGAACCCTCGCGCCGACATCGATCTTGCGGTAGCCGAGGATGCCGACGATGACCAGGGCCAGCACGGCGTAGACCGTCCAGGGGAGGTCGATGCCGAAGAGGGCGGCGAAGGTCATCTCGCCGAAGAAGCCGACGAATCCGTAGAAGCAGATGCAGAGGGCCGTGTACGAGAAGATCGTGACGAACACGATCCCGATGCCGATCGGCTTTCCGAGTCCCCGCGCTCCGTAGACGTAGAACGCCCCGGTGTTCCGCACGTACCGGGACATCGCGGTGAACCCGACGGCGAAGAGCATCAGCACGACGCCGCTGGCGAGCATCGCACCGGGGCCGCCGATCCCCGCCAGGCGGAAGTCGGTGGCTGCCGCGCTCGCGACGACGGTGAGGGGGGCGGCCGCTGAGACGACGAAGAAGACGATGGCCCAGACGCCGAGCCGGCGTTGTGCGAGCGTTGTCGTCGTCGTGGGGACGGAAGAGGGATTCGACTGAGACATCTGTGGCTCCGGAATCTTCGCGGTTGAGTGGCGGGCACGTCGCGGTCGAGGCTTGACCTGAACATTGAGTAAAGAGGTAGCCTTCGGTTAAGTCAAGCAAATTCGAGGAATGTGATCTAATCTCTGAACATACGTTCATTTTGAATCGGAGGAGCGGATGAGTGCATCGTCGCAATCGGAATCGTCGACCGGTCCCACCAGGGCTCGTGACCTGGGCGTCCCCTTCGAGGGGCGGTCGGGGCTCGCGGGGGCCATCACGGACGTCCCGGGGGTGGCCGTCGGCTACCGGACGCTGATCGCAGGCGAAGGCCGCGGAGCCGTTCGTACAGGCGTCACGGCGATCCTGCCTCGAGGGCGATCGGGGGTCGGTGTGCCATGCGCTGCCGCGGTGCATTCCTTCAACGGCAACGGTGAACTCACCGGGCGATCGTGGATCGAGGAGTCCGGTTCACTCACGATGCCGATCGGGATCACGAGTTCGCACGCGGTCGGAGCCGTGCATGCCGGCATCGCCGCCTGGGTCGCCGAGAACGCCCCGCACGTCGCCGCACAGTGGATGCTCCCCGTGGTCGGGGAGACGTGGGACGGCTACCTCAATGACATCAACGGTGGCCACGTCAGCCCGGCCGATGCCCGAGCAGCGCTGGAAGCGGCATCGCCCGATGCTCCGGAGGAAGGGAACGTCGGCGGCGGTACCGGAATGAACTGCTACGGATTCAAAGGCGGCACGGGTACGGCGTCCAGGGTCGTGGCGTACGGCGGCGATGAGTACACCGTCGGCGTCCTCATCCAAGCGAACTTCGGCTCCCGGGAGGAGCTCCGCCTCGGCGGGATCGCTCTCGGCCTGCGCTCGTCGACGCCGAATCCCCTGGAGGAGGGGGACTGGCTCTCGCGGGAGAGGAATCGGCGTGCTCCAGGAGGGGCGGGGTCGGCGATCGTCGTCATCGCCACCGATGCGCCGCTGCTTCCCGGCCAGTGCGCCGCCTTGGCTCGCCGTGGTGTGCTCGGCCTGGGACGCAGCGGTACAGCGGGGAGCCACTTCTCGGGGGACATCGTGCTCGCGTTCTCCACAGCGAACGAAGGCGCATTGACTTCCGTGTTCCCCGACAGGGCGGACGCCGAGTACGAGACGCTGCGGATGATCCCGTGGGGGCGGATCGATCCGTTCCTCACCGCGGCGGTTCAGGCGGTCGATGAGGCCGTGTGGAACGCACTGGTGGCGGCACAGGACATGACGGGTCGGGATGGGCACGTGAGTCACGCGCTTCCGCATGCGGAGGTCCGCGCGGCGGTCTCCCAGATGAACGGTCTTTGACCAGCGGTGTGGCATACGGGCACGCTCGCATCTCCGCATGACACGCTGGGGGCATGAACGACGAACCTCTGCCGGAAGCGCTCAGTGCCGAGATCAACACCGTCCTCGACGACGCGGGCGTGCACGCCGATCGACGATTGGTGATGCGGATGCTGCGGACCGCGATCCTGCTGGGTGAGGACGGTGCCGACCGACTCGACCTGAAGATCGCCTCCGCGGCACTGGCGGAGATGCGCGACGCCTTCCGACTGTTCGCCCCGTTCCGCGGCGTGCCCAAGGTCACCGTCTTCGGTTCGGCGCGCACCAGGCAGGATGATCCGCTGTACCTGACCGCCCGCGATGTCGCCGCGGCACTGGCCGGTGATGGATGGATGGTCGTCACCGGCGCAGGTCCCGGGATCATGCAGGCAGCGTCCGAAGGGGCGGGGCCCGCGCTCTCGCTCGGTGTGTCGATCCGACTGCCCTTCGAGGAGAAGCCGAACGGCTTCGTCGCCGGTCAGGATCACGTGGTCGCGATGAAGTACTTCTTCACGCGCAAGCTGATGCTCATCAAGGAGTCGCTGGGATTCATCTGCCTCCCCGGCGGTTTCGGCACCCTCGACGAGATGTTCGAGCTGCTCACCCTCCAGCAGACCGGCAAGGCGGAGCCCACGCCCATCGTGCTCCTCGATCAGCCGGGCGGGACGTTCTGGCAGGGGCTGCGCAGCTTCATCGACGACCACCTCGCTCCGACCGGCGTCATCTCGGAGGGGGACTTCGACCGTGTCGTGATCACCGACTCCGTGGAGGAGGCGCGCGCGGAGATCACCGGCTTCTGGCACAACTACGACTCGCTGCGGTGGGTCGGCGACGCGCTGATCCTGCGCCTGCGGGAAGAGCCGACGGATGCCGAGATCGAAGCACTCAACGAGCAGTTCGCCACGATGCTGGCTTCGGGGCGTATCGAGAGGACGAATCCACGGCAGCCCGAGGTCGCCGACGACGACCGACTCGAACTGCCGCGACTGGCGCTCCACTTGGATCAACGCCAGGTCGGAAACCTGTTCCGGTTGATCGGGGCGATCAACGCCCTTCCTTCTGCTCCCGCGCGGTGATGCCGGCGGCGAACTCGCCGAGGTCGACGGTGCGGCCGAGGATCCGTTCCGCCGCTCGGTGCCCGGAGTAGAAGGCGGCGCCGACCGTCGCGGGTTCGTCGCCCCAGGTGGCCTCGCCCGCGAAATGCAGCACGTCATCCACCGGACCGGCCAGGGCATCGTGGTCGCGATGCGTCGATCCGACCGCGAGGTGCGAGTAGGAGCCGTTCGAGAACGCATCCGGCCCCCAGTGCGTGATCCAGTGGGCGCGAGGTTCGCCGACCGCGTCGCCGTACAGGCTTCGGAGGGCGCGCAGGACGTCAGCGACCACCTCCTCGTCCGGCAGCTCCTGCATGTGCCGCCCGAAGGGGCCGGCCGCGAAGGTCAGCAGCGTGGGCAGTCCGCTGACGGCGGAGACGTCGTACCAGGAGTGCCAGTGCTCCCCGGCCTCGCCCAGAGCACGGATGACGTAGCTCTCGTCGTTCCAGAAACGTGCGGGGAACTGCAGGAAGATCTTGTTGAAGACCCCCATGCCGAGCCGGTCGATCGGGCCCGCGACCGCGTCAGGCAACGCCGGTTCGAACTCGATCGTTCCCGCCTTCAGCACGCCGAGTGGCACGGTCACGATCACGCGGTCAGCGGTGTACTCGGTGTCGCCTGCCTGCACGACGACGCCGTCCGTCGAGCGGGTCACGCGTGAGACCGGCGTCTCGGTGCGGACATCGAGCCCGGCACCGATGCGCCGGGGGAGTTCGTCGTACCCGCGCGGGAAGATCACCTCGTCGCCCTCGATGGCATCCTCGTCGAGGCCGTGCGCATCCAGGTCGCCGATCCAGGCGCCGCATTGCTCCTCCACCCGGTGACGGAAGAACTCACGGATCTCGTCGATGCGCTCGGGCGAGAACCCGGAACGATCGAGGGCCCGCTCGGTGACGTCGAGGTAGGTGTCACCCGAGGAGGATGCCGCGATCTCCTCGACGAGCAGGTGATCGGCCTCATCGACATCCGCGATCCACCGGGCGGTGGCGGTGTCATCCATCGCCCGCCCCTCGCCGTCGAAGTTCTCCATCGGTCGCCCGCCGACCTGGAAGCTGCCCACCGTGTACTCGATGGTCGGGACACCGAGGGCCTGGACGAGGTCCCACAGGGGAGAGCCGTCGATCCCGTGGATCCATGACGCGCCGAGGTCGACGGGGAACCCCGCGCTCCGATCGGTGTGCATCCGTCCGCCGATGCGATCCCGTGCTTCGAGGACGACGACGCGCTGGCCGGCGTCTGCGAGCATGCGGGCGCTCGTCAGCCCCGACATGCCTGCACCGATGACGATGGTGTCGAATGCGCTCACGTGGTCCTCCTCGGGCCGGTCCGCTGCCGCCGTGGCAGGGGCCGGTCGGCACAGGGTATCGTGGTACGGATGTCGCGCGTGCGAACAGGCGCGACGAGAGCTGAATAGAGAGGCCGTCATGGACATCGAACTGAGTCTTCTGCGAGGGATCGAGAAGGAGAAGGCGATCCCCTTCGACGAACTCGTCGCGATCATCGAGCAGGCGATCCTGACCGCATACTCCAAGCACGTGTCCGAGGACGGTGTGACCCCCGAGGGCGTCCGCGTCGACCTGGACCGCAAGACCGGGCACGTCGCCGTCCTCCAGGTCGTCCGGGATGAGGAAGGCGCCGTCATCGGCGAGGAAGACGCCACCCCCGACGACTTCGGACGCATCGCGGCCTTCGCGGCGAAGCAGGTCATCAGCCAGCGTCTGCGGGACATCGCCGACGACGTGGTGCTCGGTGACTTCAAGGACAAGGAAGGCGACATCGTCGCCGGCGTGGTGCAGCAGGGTCCGAACCCGCGCATGATCCACATCGATCTCGGCGCCGTCGAAGCCATCCTGCCACCCGAGGAGCAGGTGCCGGGCGAGGAGTACACGCACGGGTCGCGCCTGCGTGTGTACGTCACGAGCGTCGCCAAGGGGCTCAAGGGTCCGCAGATCACGGTCTCGCGCACGCATCCAGGACTCGTGCGCAAGCTCTTCGCCCTCGAGGTTCCGGAGATCGCGGCCGGTCTCGTCGAGATCGTGGCTCTGGCCCGTGAAGCCGGACACCGCACCAAGATCGCGGTGAAGGCGAATGATCCGTCGATCAACGCCAAGGGGGCGTGCATCGGTGAACTCGGACGGCGCGTACGCGCGGTCACCGAGGAGCTCGCGGGGGAGAAGATCGACATCGTCGACTACGACGCCGACCTTCCGGTCTTCGTCGCCCATGCGCTCTCGCCGGCGAAGGTCACGAGCTCGTTCGTGCTCGACGCGGGAACCAAGGCCGTCCGTGCGCTGGTCCCCGACTATCAGCTGTCGCTCGCGATCGGCAAGGAGGGTCAGAACGCGCGTCTGGCCGCCAAGCTCACGGGTGCGAAGATCGACATCCAGCCGGACAGCATCCTCGACTGAACGGCTCCGGACTCCCGGCTCGCCCCGCGTACGGGCAGGGCGGGGCGAAACGCAGGTGTAAGATGGAACCCGTACGAACGTGCGTCGGTTGTCGCACGCGTGCTCCCCGCTCCGCCCTCCTCAGGGTGGTGTCCCAGAACGACACCCTCATCGTCGATGAGAGTGCTGTCCTGCCGGGGCGAGGCGCGTGGGTCCATCCGACACGCGAATGCATGGATGCCGCTCTGCGGCGCCGCGCATTCGGACGAGCACTGCGCGTGACCACTCAGCTGGACACGCGGAACTTCGAACAGCATCCACCAAGAAACAAAGGCTGAACAGCTATGGAAACAAAGTGAACGGCTCGAAATGAGACCCGTCCGCGACTAGTGGTCTGCCCTGTCTGGGTGGACCGACTCAGACAGGAGAATTGTGGCTGGTAAACCACGCGTACATGAGATCGCCGCCGAACTCGGCGTCGACAGCAAGGTCGCACTTGCAAAGCTCAAGGAACTCGGCGAGTTCGTGAAGAGCCCGTCTTCGACCATCGAACCGCCGGTGGCGCGCAAGCTGCGTGCGGCGATCGAGGCCGACGGTTCGCTCAAGGCTGCGGCTGACGCCGCTCCCGCCGCGAAGCCCGCTGCGGCGAAGCCCGCCGCCAAGCCCGGCGCCAAGCCCGGTGCCAAGCCGGCACCGACCCCGGGTCCCAAGCCCGGTCCCAAGCCTGC
>NZ_JRKC01000041.1:0-18289 GCF_000800925.1 Microbacterium sp. ZOR0019
GGGCGGGCGGGCGGTGGGGGTCAGCCGCGCAGGTACACCGTCGCGGTCTCGGTGTAGAACTCCCGGGCCGCGCCGCCCTGCTCCTTCGGGCCGAGGGCACTGGCACCGCTCCCCCCGAACGGCACGTGCAGGTCGGCGCCGGCCGAAGCCGAGTTGACGTGCACCACCCCGACGCGAATGTCCTCGATCGCGCTGAGCGCTTCGGCCAGTCCGGTCGTGAACACGGCGGTCGAGAGTCCGTACTCGCTGTCGTTCACGAGCTCGATGCCTTCCGCGGTGGACGAGACGCGGCGGACCCCGATGACCGGGCCGAAGAGTTCCTCGGTCCACAATTCGCCCGGATCCGCCTCGTTCAGCTCGAAGATCGACGGGGGGATGAAGTACCCCTCGGCGAGCTCACCGGAGGAGTACGGCCCGGCGTCGACGACCGCTCTCGCCGTGGTCCGGGCGCGCACCAGAGCGGCGGCCACGCGATCGCGCGCTCCGGCATCGACCACGGGCCCCACCTCGACGCCCTCGTCCTGCGCATCGCCCACGACCATCCGCTCGGTGCGGATCGCGAGTCGTCGCAAGAACTCGTCCGCCACAGCCTCGTGCACGATCACTCGGGAGGTCGCGGTGCACTTCTGTCCGGCCGCGCGGAAGGCTCCGACCGCCACCTGCTCCACCGCGACGTCGAGGTCGGCGTCGGCGAGGACGAGAGCCGCGTTCTTCCCACCGAGCTCCCCCTGGAACGGAACACCGCGGGCGGCGAGCTGCGCGGCGATGATCCTGCCGACCTTCGTGGAACCGGTGAACGTGACGGCATCCACGTCGGGATGCGACACGATGGCCTCCCCCACGCCGGCGTCGCCGTTCACGAGGTTCAGGACACCCTGCGGAAGCCCGGCCTGCTCGAGCGCCTGGGCGAACCGCATCGCGAGCAGGGGGACGAAGGTCGCCGGCTTCCAGACCACCGTGTTCCCCCAGACCAGGGCGGGGGCCAGCTTCCAGGTCGGGATCGAGATCGGGAAGTTGAACGGGGTGATGGCCCCGATCACCCCGACCGGGCGACGGATGACGAGGATGCGCTCTCCGGGACTCGGCGACTCGAACAGGCCGCCGCTCTGACGCTCGACCTCCTGCGCGTGGAAGCGGAGGATGTTCGCGGCATGCCCGGTCTCGCCGATCGCCTCGACGAGCGTCTTCCCTTCCTCCCGCGCGAGCTCGCGCCCCCACTCCTCGCGATTCGCGTGGATGATGTCGGCCGCTCGCAGCAGGATCGCGGCCCGCGCCCTGGCGGGAGTCCGGCGCCATCCGTCGAGTGCGGCTCGTGCACCGGCGAAGGCACGGTCGACGTCGGCCGCGGACGCACCGGGGCCCCGGCCGACGATATCGCCGGGTCGGCTCGGGTTGACGTCGACCAGGAGCGGTCCCTCACCGGTGACCCAGGTCCCGTCGATGAAGTGTCGGAGATCGTACGTGGTGGCCATCATGCTCCTTCGGAGTCGGTGCTGCGGAACGCGGAGAAACCGGTGATGTGCGCCCCGAGCACGAGCGTGTGCACCTCGTCGGTGCCCTCGTAGGTACGGACGGACTCGAGGTTCGCGGCGTGACGCAGTGGCGAGTGGTCGCCGGAGATGCCGTTGCCGCCGAGGATCGTCCTCGCCTCACGCGCGATCGCGATGGCCGCTCGGGTGTTGCTGAGCTTCGCGACCGAGATCTGATGCGGCTCCAGTCGCCCGGCGTCCTTGAGCCGTCCGAGTCGCAGGGCGACCAACTGCGCCTTCTCGATCTCGACCGCCATGTCGACCAGCTTCTGCTGGGTGAGCTGGAACGCGGCGATGGGCTGGTTGAACTGGATGCGCGACCGGGCGTATGTCAGCGCCGCGTCGTAGCTGTCGCGTGCGGCACCGATCACCCCCCAGCCGATGCCGTACCGCGCCTCGTTCAGGCACGAGAACGGCGCACGCAGCCCCCGCGCCCCCGGCAACAAGGCATCGGCGGGCAGCCTCACATCCGTCATCGTGATGTCGCACTGGATCGAGGCCCTCATCGACAGCTTCGGGGCGATGGGCGTCGCCACGAAGCCCGCCGTGTCCGTCGGGACGAGGAAGCCGCGCACCCCCTCGTCCGTCTGCGCCCAGATGATCGCGACCTGGGCGATGGAGGCGAGCCCGATCCAGCGCTTCGCACCGTTGAGCACCCAGCCGTCTCCGTCGCGACGGGCGAAGGTGGTCATGCTGGAGGGGTCGGATCCGGAGTTGGGCTCGGTGAGGCCGAAGCAGCCGATGACCTCTCCCCGCGCCATCCGCGGGAGCCACTCCTGCTTCTGCTCCTCGCTGCCGTGCTTGTGGATCGCACTCATCGCGAGCGAGCCCTGCACGGAGACGAAGGTGCGCAGACCGGAGTCGCCCGCCTCGAGCTCCATCGCCGCGATCCCGTACTCGACGGCGCTGCGGCCGCCGCATCCGTATCCGTCGAGGTGCATGCCCAGCACGCCCAGCTCGGCGAGCTCCGGGACGAGCTCGGTCGGGAAGACGGCGCGGTCGTACCAGTCGGCGATGTGGGGGCGGATGCGCGTGTCGACGAAAGCGCGCACGCGGTCGCGCGTGGCCCGTTCGTCCTCGGTGAGGAGCTCGTCGAAGTCGAGCAGGTCGGGAACGGTCATGCGGCGGCCTCCTCGGCGACGACGGTGCGGATGGATGCGGTCAGGATGTCCAGGCCGGCCTCCAGGACAGCCTCTTCGATCACCAGGGGTGGGAGCAACCGGATGACGTTGCCGTGCGTGCCGCAGGTGAGGGCGATCACCCCCGCCGCATGGCATGCCGCAGCGACCCGCTGGGCGAGGTCGGGACGAGGGGCGAGCGTTCCCGGATCCGCGAACTCGACGGCCATCATCGCACCGCGCCCACGGACCTCGGCGACCACGGCGAGCTCGTCGACCAGGGGCTCGAGATGCCGACGGATCGAGCGCTCGATGCCGGTCACCCCCGGCAGGAGCCCCGGATCGTCGAGCACCTCGAACACGGCGAGCGCAGCCGCGCACGCCAGCGGATTGCCCGCGTAGGTGCCGCCGAGCCCGCCGGGATGGGCGGCGTCCATGATGTCCGCGCGCCCCGTCACGGCACTCAACGGCAGGCCACCTCCGAGCGCCTTCGCGGTGAGGGTGATGTCACCGGCGATGCCCTCGTGCGCGCTCGCGAACAGCGTCCCGGTGCGGCCGAGTCCGGACTGGATCTCGTCGACGACGAGGACGATCCCGTAGGCATCGGCGATCCGGCGGAGGCCGGGGAGGAACCCGGGAGCCGGAACGACGAAGCCGCCCTCGCCCTGGATCGGTTCGACGACCAGGGCGGCGAAGTGCTCCGGGCCGTGCTCCGCGATGAGCCGCTCGATCTCGGCGAGGGCCGCATCCGCCCCCTGCCCGCGCAGCGGATTCGCGTTGGGGGCGCGGACCACGGCCTCGGGGAAGGGCCCGAAGCCCGTCTTGTAGGGGTGTTCCTTCGCGGTCATCGCCATCGTCAGGAGCGATCGACCGTGGTACGCCTCGTCGATCACGAGCACGGCGGGACGACCGGTGTGGGCCCGCGCGATCTTGACGGCGTTCTCCACGGCTTCGGCGCCGGTGCTGAACAGTGCGGTGCGCTTGTCGAAGTCGCCGGGTGTGTGCTCGTTCAGCCACTCCGCGACGCGGACGAAGCCCTCGTACTCGGTCACCATGAAGCACGTGTGCGTGAACCGGTCGAGTTGCGCGGCGACCTCGGCGCGCACGACGGGGTTCGCCGCCCCCACACTGGTCACCGCGATGCCGGATGCGAGGTCGATGAGGGTGTTCCCGTCGACGTCCTCGAGCGTCGAGGTGCCGGCTCGCTCGATGAAGACCGGGAGGGTGATGCCGAAGCCGGAGGCGACGGCGGCTTCGCGCTGGGCATGGAGCTCGCGTGACCGGGGTCCGGGGATCTCGGTGCGCAGGTGAGGAACAGTCGTCATGGGCTCGACGCTAGAAGCTCAGACGCCCGAGAGGACGAACACTTCGCCCAGTCTTGGCAGATTCACTGTGCATCCCGCACACTGGATGCATGGTCTCCCTCGGCGAGCTGGTCAGCACGGCGGGCACCGCGCTGCGCCCGCTCGCGCCGTTCGACGCCGCGCGGACGATCACGGGCGTGCACGTGTCGGAGCTCGACGATCCCGGCCGCTACCTGGACGGCGGAGAGCTGCTGCTCACCACGGGCATCCCGCTGCGCAGCCGACCGATGGACGCCTATGTGGATCGACTCGATGCGCAGGACGTCGGTGCGATCGGGATCGGCCTCGGCGAGGGCTGGGACGATCCTCCGGCCGCGCTCGTCGACCGATGTCGGACGCTCGGCATCCCGGTGTTCGCCGTCCCGGACGGAGCGCCCTTCCTCGATGTCTCGCGGGCGTTCTGGTCGATCACCGGACGGGGCGGACACGATGAAGCCCTGCGCACCGCCCACACGCACACGCGACTGGTCCAAGCCGCGGCCGGCCGCGATCCCGTCGCCTCGATCCTGCGCCAGATGTCGCAGGCGATCGGCGGATGGGTGGCCTGGCTCCCTTTCGGACCGGGGGCGTCGCTCGGAACACTGCATCCACCCTCCCTCGAAGGCCTCCTGCCCGCGGTGCGGGTCGATGTGGAGCGATCGCTCCTCCGATCCGGAGTCGAGGCCGCCTCCTTCGTGTCCCAGGGGTCCGCGGTCGTGGCTCACGCGGTCACGGACGGCGAGCACACGCGCGGGGCCCTCGCCATCGGAGCCGGCCGCCCCCTCGCACGGGCGGACCGTCAGCTCGCCCTCACCGCGAGCGCGCTCCTGCGACTGGTCACCTCGCCGACGGCCGGCGCCCGACGAGCCGAAGGGTGGTTCACCGCCCTGGCGCTGCGGGGAGACACAGCCGCGGCGCGCGCGCTGGCGGCCGTCGCCGACCTCGACCTGCCGTTGGAGTTCCGCGTCCTCGTGGGGGCCCCGGATCCGAGCATCTTCTCGGCCGAGTCGGACGGCGTGGTCGTCGCACTCCTCGACCCCGATGAGCACCCCTCCGCCGGGTCCGGAGTGCTCAGCGCTCCGGTCACCCTCGACGACGTCCCCGCCGCGGCCGCTCGCGCGCTGGCCCTGCACCGTCGCGCGCCGGACACCGCTCTCGTGATCGAACCGGAGTCGCGCGCCGCAGGGTGGGCGGACCTGCTCGCGGCGACGGACCCGATGCTGTTGCGCACCGTGACGTCGTATCTCCGGCATCGCCACCAGGCGGAGCGCACCGCCCGGGAGCTCGGGGTGCATCGCAACACCGTCCGCCCCCGCATCGCCGCCGCAGAGAGCCTGCTCGGCGTCACGCTGGACGATCCCGATGTCGCCGCCGAACTGTGGTTGGCGATCCGGGATCGATCCGTCTAGTCGGGGCCGTCGAGCCAGGCCCGCACGCGGTCGTCGTGTTCGCCCAGCCGGGGCGGAGGCGCCACCGACACGGGGATCTCCGGCTTCCAGGTGAGCGGTGACCGGATCTGGCGCGAACGACGGCCGTCCTCCCCGATCAGCTCCCGGACCGGGTCGAGGCCCAGACGCGTGGCGAGTTCGACGCCCTCGCCCACGGAGTTCACGACCCCCGCGGCGACGCCGATCTCGTTCAGCCGCTCCGCCCAGGCCGCAGCCGTATCCGTGACCAGCGCGCCCTCCAGCTCCACGACGAGATCCTCCCGGTTCGCGACACGGTCCGGGTTGCGACGGAAGCGCTCGTCGTCGATGAGCTCCGGCCGACCGAGCGCGGTGACCATCTTCGCGAACTGGGCATCGTTGCCGCAGGCGACCGCGATCGGCGCATCGGCGCAACGCAGCGACTCGTAGGGGGCGATCGACGGATGTCGGTTTCCGAGCCGCCCCGGCTCCGCGCCCGCTCCGAGGTGCGCGGACATCTGGTTCACCAGGGCCGCCTGGAGACTCGAGAGCAGGTTCACCTCGATCCTCGATCCGTGCCCGGTCAGTTCGCGTCGACGCAGCGCGGCGAGGATGCCGATCACCGCGTCCTTGCCGGTGAGCACGTCGACGAGCGCGACCCCCGCCTTCATGGCCTCGCCGTCGGTCTCACCGGTGATGTGCATGAGACCGCCCACCGCCTGCGCGACGAAGTCGTAGCCGGGAAGCGATGCCCCTGCGCCGAGACCGAAGCCGCTGACCGACACCGAGATGAGACGCGGATGGGCCGCCGCGAGCTTCTCCTCATCGAATCCCAGGGCGGCGAACAGTCCCGGCCGGAAGTTCTCGATCACGATGTCGCTGCGGGCGATGAGTTCGAGCGCTCTGTCGCGATCTCCGGCGTCGGTGAGGTCGAGCGTGACCGACTCCTTGCCCCGGTTGGCGGACTCGAAGTACGTCGTCATGCCGGACTCCGCGTACGGCGGCCCCCATGCCCGGGTGTCGTCTCCCGTGCCCGGGCGCTCAACCTTGATCACGCGCGCCCCGAGGTCGGCCAACGTCATCGTCGCCAGGGGCCCGGCGAGCACACGGGAGAAATCGGCGACCACGATGCCGTCGAGCGGTGCGGTCATGCGTGCACCCGCAGCGGGTGGGCGGTGGAGTCCCGCGCGACGACGGAGATCGGGAACTCGACGTCCGTGCCCGGCGCGGCACGCCCCTCGATCAGGTCGATGAGCAGCTCGGCGCAGGCGACCCCGGAGTCTCGAGGCCGCAGATCGATCGACGTGATCGACGGGGTCAGGAAGGGCAGCGAGGGGTGGTCGACGCACGAGACCACCGTGATGTCCTGACCGACCGTCCGCCCCTGTCGTCCGAGGACGGCGGCGACCTCGATCGCACTGGAGTCCGGACCGCAGATGATCACGTCCGTGTCCGGATGCGCCTGGAGGACCCGCTCCGTCGCCACCCTGACGTCGGGCCACGATGCTTCGAAGGAGACGGGGGCGATGACCGGATCGAATCCGCGGGTCGCACACCCCTTCCGATAGCCGGAGACCAGCTGGCGCGACCAGTCGGTGGCGTCGGGCGCGACCAACAGCACGGGGTGCCGGGCGCCGGTCACATCGATCTCGTCGAGGAGCCGGAGCATGCCCGCCTCATGCGAAGACCACACGACACCCGCCGGCACGCCGTCGACATCGTCCGGGAGGTGCTCCTGGGTGACGACGGGGATCCCCGACGCCATCAGCGCCGGCAGCCCGGGGTCTCCGGAGAGCGGGTCGCCGATGATGAGTCCGTCGGCACGGATCGGACGTGAACGGCCAGACGAGACGGAGGGGCTCACGATCGTCACGTCGATGTCGTGAGCGGCCGCGCTGGTGACGATGCCGAACGTGAAAGCCATGTAGTACGCCGACCGCGACACGACCTCAGGAAGCACGATGCCGATCGTGCCGATGCTGCCGCCGCGCAGATGCCGGGCTGCGGTGTTCACCGAGTAGCCGAGTTCCGCCGCCGCGGCCAGGACGGCCTCCCTGGTGGGCTGCGAGACGCGCCCGACGCCGCTCAGCGCATCGGACGCCGTGGTCTTCCCGACCCCCGCGCGCCGTGCGACGTCGATCAATCTGACCCGTCGTGGCTCTTGCATGCGGCCGAGTCTAACCACACGGAGCACGTCGTAATCCACTCGAAACACATCAGGTCTTGCGCTGAAACACATTCATCGCATACTTTTGCCGGAACGTTCCGGCACGCAGACGTTCCCGAACTCACATCCGATGGAGACTCCATGAACTGCAGCTGTTCCCCGTCCGACCACGTCCAGCGTTCGCGCCCGCTCGGAGACGAATCCGGTGCGCCGTACGCGACGCTCTCCGCGGACGAGCTGCAGCGGGTCTCCGAGACGCTGCGTGCCCACGGCGCACTGGGGGAGGCGCAGCGGATCGCCTACGTCGGACTCGATGAGCCGGACCGCACCGAGGTCGCCGCCGGGCGCCCCGTCCCCCGCCGCGCCCGTGTCCAGCTGCTCGAGACCGACACCGGACGCGCTCGTGCCCTCTCGGTCGACATCGGCACCGGCGAGATCGTCACGGACGTCGACATCGACCCGGAGCACGACGGCCAGGTCCCCCTGCTCCAGGAGGAGCACGCGATCATCCGCGAGTTGATCGGCGCCGACGAGCGCTGGGCCGAAGCACTCGCCGCCCGGGGCATCGACGACCCGAGCACGGTCGCTCTGGCCGGGCTGTCAGCCGGGCGCTTCCCGATCGAGGGCGAGAGCGGGCGCCGACTCGCACGGGTGCTCGGACACCATCAGCCCACTCCACAGACCATGCCCTGGGCACATCCGATCGACGGACTGGTGGCATACGTCGACGTCGCCGCGCGCACCGTGGTCGATGTCATCGACGTGGGCGCGATGCCGATTCCACAGGAGACCGCGGACTATCACGTGCCCGGCACCTTCGGCCCGGAGCGGACCACGCAGAAGCCGATCGTCATCACCCAGCCCGAAGGACCGAGCTTCGCCTTCGAGGGAGACGTGATCACCTGGGAGAAGTGGTCGTTGCGCATCGGCTACGACATGCGCGAAGGACTCATCCTGCACGGCATCGGATTCGAGGACGAGGGCCGGGTCCGCCCCATCGTGCACCGCGCCTCGATCGCCGAGATGCTGGTGCCCTACGGCGACCCGGGGCCCGTGCGCTTCTGGCAGAACTACTTCGACACCGGTGAGTATCTCCTCGGCAGACTCGCGAACTCGCTGGAACTCGGCTGCGACTGCGTCGGCGACATCACCTACCTCGACGTCCCGATCGCCGACGCCCGCGGCAACGTGAAGGTGCTCCCGAACGTGATCTGCGTCCACGAGGAGGACGCCGGGGTGCTGTGGAAGCACACCGAGCAGTTCACGGGATCGAGCGACGTCCGCCGCCAGCGCCGACTCGTGATCTCGTTCTTCGTCACGGTGGGCAACTACGACTACGGCTTCTACTGGTACTTCTACCTGGACGGCAAGATCGAGTTCGAGGCCAAGGCCACCGGACTCGTGTTCACCGCCGCCTATGACGAGCGCACCGGCCGCTTCGCGAGCGAGCTGGCCCCGGGGCTCGCGGCGCCGTACCACCAGCACCTGTTCTGCGCGCGGCTGGACATGGCGGTCGACGACGGGCCTGCCGTCATCGACGAAGTCGACGTGCGGTCGCTCCCGATCTCCGACGACAATCTGCACGGCAGCGCGATCGGCTTCACCCGGACCCGGCTTCGCAGCGAGCTCGAGGGGCGGCGCCGGGCCGACGCGTCGGTCGACCGCACATGGCGGGTGAGCAGCGCGACGGCCACGAACCGGCTCGGTCGTCCCACCTCCTACGTCCTGACACCGGAGGGGAAGCCCGTCCTCCTCGCACGCCCCGAATCCGTGATCGCCTCGCGCGCCCGCTTCGCGACCGCCGATCTGTGGGTCACCGCGTACGACCCCGAGGAGCGTTATCCGGCCGGCGACGTCGTCAACCAGAGCGCACCGGAGCAGGGGCTGCCGGCCTTCGTCGCCGAGGACGCCTCGCTGGACGGCGCAGACCTCGTGCTGTGGCACACGTTCGGCCTCACGCACTTCCCGCGCACGGAGGACTGGCCCATCATGCCGGTCGACAGCTGCGGCTTCACGCTGAAACCCCACGACTTCTTCGACCGGAACCCGACCCTCGACGTTCCGGCCTCCCCCACCGCCTGCGCCTGCGCTCACGAGGACGCCGGCGCAGCCCGAACCGAGCACCACCTGCATCACCTCTCTGTCCGCCCGTCGTCGTCCGACGCCTGACCGGCCGTCGCCCGACATCCCGAAGGGAAACACCGACATGCACAAAGCAGCTCGTGCGGGGGTGGCCGTCGCCACCGTCGCCCTCCTCGCCCTCACCGGGTGCGCCGCCGGCGCCTCACCCGAAACCGAACCCACTCAGGACGAAGCCGCACCCGGCTTCCTCGCCGTCGCCGATGAGGCGTTCGACGGGGGCGGCGACCTCGTCGTCCAGGTCGACTACGACACCGCGGAGGCGAGCGGCCTCGACCCGCAGGGAGCCGCCACCGCCCGCTCCTGGATGCTCGAAGGGCTCTCCTACGAGACGCTCACGACGATCGATGAGAACCTCGACGTGGCGCCGAAGCTCGCCACGTCCTGGGAGACTCCGAGCGACACCGAGTACGTCTTCACCCTCGCCGATGACGCCGTGTTCTCGAACGGACGCCCGATGACCGCAGCCGATGTCGTCGGCAGCCTCCAGCGGCTGATCGACATCCCCACCACCTGGACCGGACAGCTCGGCCCGGTCGCCTCGATCGAGGAGACCGGAGACCTCGAGGTCACGGTCACGCTGTCCAGCCCCTATGCGCCGTTCCTCGCGGCTCTCGCGAACACCCCCGCCGCGATCCTGCCGATGGCGGAGATCGAGTCCGGCGAGGTCGACATCACCACGGAGATGCTCGGCACGGGCCCGCTCGTCGCGACCGCACACCGTCAGGACGAGGAGTGGGCGTTCGAGCCGAACGTCCACCACCCGGATGCCGATGCACTCGGCTTCTCCACCCTCACGGTCGACATCGTCGGCGACGAGGCGACGCGGGCGGCGGCGCTGCGCGACGGATCCGCCGACTTCGCGGTGCTCAACTCGATCGACTCCGCGGAACTCCTCGCCAACGCGGCGGATGTGACGGTGGTGGGACAGCGGAACACCGACTTCCACTACCTGATGATCAACTCCCTCACCGGCGACGACGCGCTGCAGGATGAGGACGTGCGCTTCGCGATCAACTCCGCCATCGACCGTGACGCGATCAACGAGCTCGCGTTCGGGGGGTCGACCGCCTCCACCGGCATCACCCCCGCCGTCCTGCCCGATGCCTGCCGCGCGGAGGATCTGCCTTCCGCGGCCCGGGACGTCGCCGCGGCCAAGTCCGTGATCGACGAGGTCGGCGGACTCGAGCTCGACCTCTTCGTCTACACCGACGAGCCGGTGCTCGCACAGATCGCTCAGGTGATGCAGCAGAATCTGGCGGAGATCGGCGTCAAGGTCGAGATCCAGCAGGTCGACTTCGCCACGTACTCCGCCAAGGTCTACGGCAGCCCCGCGGACTTCGACCTCGCGCTGAGCTGGTTCGCCGGGTACGCCGATCCCGCCATGGTCACGACGTGGTGGAACCCCGAGGTCGCCGGATTCTCCGCGGTCTTCATGAAGGGGAGCGACGAGCTCGACGCCCTCATCGAGGACGGGTACACCACCGCGCCGGGTGAGGAGCGGGCCGCGGTCTTCCAGGACCTCTGCACACTCGCCGACGAGCAGAGCGAGATGGTGCCCCTGGTGCTGCGCCCCTCCACCATCGGCTGGAACACGGCGTCGTTGTCCCCGACGCTCAGCAGCGACGAGGGCTACGGCAACTTCCTGCGCTACCTCACCGAGTTCCGCGCCAACTGACATGGCCGTCACTCTGTGGTCGCTCCGGCGCATCGGCGCCGCGCTGCTGACGCTGCTCGTCGTCTCGGTGCTGATCTTCGCCTCCGTGCGCCTCATGCCCGGCGACTACATCGACCTCGTCCTGGGTCCGCTCGCCACCGAGGCGCAGCGGGCCCAGGCGGTGGCCGCATCCGGGCTCGACGATCCGGTCGTCGCCCAGTACTTCCACTGGCTCTTCGGCGTCTTCACCGGCGACCTGGGATATTCCTTCGTGTCCAACGTCTCGGTGTCGGAGGAGTTCGGTGCGAGACTCCCGGTCACGGCGACGATCGCGTTGCTGACGATCATCGTGACCCTCCTGGTCGGCATCCCGCTCGGGTTCATCGCCGCGCTCCGCTCGGAGGGTTCGGCGGGCGCGGCGGGTCGTATCGTCAGCGCGCTCGGCATCAGCATCCCCGAGTTCCTCCTCGCGGGACTCGTGGTCTTCGCCGTGTCGACCCTCGGTCTCGGGGTGTCGCTCGGACGCTTCGCCCCCTTCGCCGTCGATCCGGCACGCTTCTTCGGATCGCTGGTGCTCCCGGTCACGGTTCTGTCCGTCGGCTGCGTGGCCGTGGTCGCCCGGAACACGAGGGATGCCGTCATGAACGTCCTCGTCGAGCCGCACGTGCAGGCAGCCGTCGCACGCGGGGAGACACCCGGATTCATCGTGCGGCACCACGTGCTGCGCAACGCGGCGGCTCCCATCCTCACGATCGTGGGGGCACTGGTCGCCGTCCTGCTCGGAGGCACCGTGATCGTCGAGTTCGTCTTCGACATCCCCGGCATGGGCTCGTATCTGCAGACCGCCCTCGGTCGACGCGACTACGCGATCGTGCAGAGCGCCGTGCTCCTCGCCGCGGTCGTCTTCATCGCCGCGAGCCTCATCGTCGACTTGATCGCCAATGCGCTGGATCCGCGCCTGCGCCTGACCGGAGGGAGCCGCCGATGACCATCGCACCCACGGCCGCCCATCGCATCCGCGCGGCCGGACAGTCATCCCGAGGCGCGTGGCGACGCAGCGATGCCGTCCTGCGCACGGCCGTGATCGTGCTGGGGGTGATCGTCGTCGCCACCGTGATCGCGGTCCTCTCCGGCCTGACCGGTTCCACCGATGCGACGGTCGCCGGGCGCCTCGAAGGCCCCTCGGCGATCGCTCCGCTCGGCACCGACAACCTCGGCCGCTCGCTGTTGCCTCGGCTCTTCCAGGGAACCGCGACGACGCTCGTGGTCTCCCTCATCGCGGTCCTCTGCTCCGCGGTGGTGAGCACGATCCTCGGAATGCTCGCGGGATACTACGGAGGCGCCGTCAACGAAGCGGTCATGCGCGTCGCGGACGTCCTGTACGCCTTCCCCGCGCTCGTGCTCGCGATCCTCGTGTCCGCGCTCATCGGCCCCGGTCGGCCCGCCGCGATCATCAGCATCGTCGTGATCACGATCCCTCTCATGACCCGCGTCGTCCGCATCGCGACGAGAGGAGTCGCCGACCGCGACTTCATCGTGTCGGCGCGCATCAGCGGCGTGAGGACCCCCGTGATCTTCGCCCGACGGTTGCTGCCGAACATCGCGGGCACCATCGCCGTGCAGGCGAGCTATGCCCTGTCCGTCGCGATCCTCGTCGAGGGCGGACTGAGTTTCCTCGGCTTCGGCGTGCAGGTACCGGAGGCTTCTCTCGGACTGCTCATCCAGCAGGGGATGCTCTACATGACACAGGCGCCGCAACTCCTCATCATCCCCGGCATCGTGCTGGTGATCTCGATCCTGTGCATCAACATCATCGGCGACGGACTCCGAGACCGATTCGAACCGCGAGAGACGAGGTCCCTCCGATGACCGCCGTACGCATCAGCGACCTGGCCCTGGACTTCACCGGGACCACCACCGTCCGCGCGCTGGACGGCGTCGACCTCGACGTCGCCGCCGGGAGTTCGATGGCCATCGTCGGCGAGTCCGGGTCGGGCAAGTCCACCCTCGCCGCCGTGATCGGACGGCTCCAGCCGAAGTCCGCACAGATCGTGCGCGGAGAGCTCGAGGTCGACGGCATCGACGTGCGGAGCCTCGACCACGATGCGCTGCGCGCCTACCGCCGCGACACGCTCGCCTACATCGCCCAGGATCCGATCGGGTCCCTCGACCCGACGATGCGGATCGGTGCGCAGTTGAGGCTCGTGCTGCGGGCCATCGGCGACGACGACGGCCTGCCCCGGCAGCTCGCGCTGCTGGAATCGATGAGGATCAGCGACCCCGCGCGGGTGGTGAGACTGTTCCCGCACCAGATCTCCGGTGGCATGGCGCAGCGCGTGGCGATCGCGATGGCGATGTGTCGCCGGCCGAAACTGCTCATCGCCGACGAGCCGACCGCGGCGCTCGACAGCCAGGTCCGCGAAGAGGTCATCCGGCTGCTGTTCACCCAGGCACGGGAGCAGAAGACGACGATCCTCTGGCTCAGCCACGATCTGCCCGCCGTCGCGCGCTGGTGCGACGAGGTGGCCGTGATGTACGCCGGACGCGTCGTGGAGCGCGGTCCCGCCGCCGCCGTGCTCGGTCGTCCCGTCCACCCCTACGCCCGCGCCCTCGCCGCCACCGATCCCTCCCGGGCACGACGCGGCGAGCGCCTGTCCAGCATCCCGGGCTCCCCGCCGGTCCTGCATGGCGAGGCTGAGGGATGCGCCTTCGCCGCGCGCTGCGCTCACCGGATCGACGCGTGCGAGGTGGTCCGCCCCGATCCCGTGCCCCCGCGGCACAGCCTGTGCATCCGCGCCGCCGAACTCGGTGAAGCGGACCGCCGAGCCGGCCTGGTGCCGGACGAAGGGGTGATCGTATGAGCGACGCGAGCGCACCCGCGATCGAACTCGACGACGTCAGCCTCGCCTTCTCCTCCGGTATCGGTGCGAGTCGGCGCACGGTCACGGCGATGGCACACGTGTCGTTCTCGGTCGCCCCCGGAGAGACACTCGGCCTCGTCGGCGAATCCGGTTCGGGCAAGACGACCACGGGCTCGGTGGTCCTGGGCCTGCAGCGCCCCGACACCGGCACCGTGCGGTTCCAAGGCGCGCCACTCGCCCGCAGTCTGCGCTCCCGCGCCGGTCGCATGCAAGCGGTCCTCCAGCACCCTCGCTGGGCGCTCGATCCACGTTCCACCGTCCTGTCCTCGGTCCTCGAACCGCTCCTCGTGCACGAGCGGCGCACCCCCGCGGTCGAGCACCGTGCCATCGCGATGCTCGAACAGGTCGGGCTCCCCGCCTCCTTCGCCGCCCGCCGACCGCATCAGCTCTCCGGTGGTCAGCTGCAGCGTGTGAGCGTGGCCCGTGCCCTCGTCACCCGTCCGGCGTTCATCGTCTTCGACGAAGCGGTCAGCGCGCTCGACGTCTCCGTGCAGGCGCAGATCCTGAACCTCATCCAGGATCTGCAGGCCGAGCACGGCTTCGCCGCCCTGTTCATCTCGCACGACCTCGCCGCCGTCCGCTACATCTCCCACCACGTGGCGGTGATGCGCGCCGGCGAGATCGTCGAGCACGCGCCGACCGACGTGTTCTACGACCTGCCCAGCCATCCCTATTCGCGTCAACTCTTCCAGGAGCTCTCATCGTGACCGACACCCACCGCCTCGCCCCCGTCCTTTCCGCCGGGCCGCGCCTCTCCAACGACGATTTCGCCCTCTCCCCCGTCCACGGCACCGACCGCGGTCTGGTCGAGTACGACTTCCCCGGGGTCCTCCTCGGGACCGCCGAGTACGCGGAGGGACCAACCGGCGCGACGGTCGTCTCGATCCCGGCGGGCGCTCGCACCTTCACCGACCGACGCGGAGGCGCCGTCGGTGCGAGCGGTCTCTACGGCTACAACCATGCGATCTGCCTCGCCGGCGGGTCCGTGTACGGGCTCTCCGCCGTCGCGGGAGTGTCCGAGGAGCTGTTCGCGCGTGTGGACCACCGGTCCGGCTTCGACCAGCTCCAGCTGGTGTCGGGGGCGATCATCTACGACTACTCGGTCCGCGACAACTCGGTGTTCCCCGACGCCGCGCTCGGCAAGGCCGCGCTGCGGGCCGCGCGTGAAGGCGTCGTGGAGGTCGGACGCGTCGGTGGCGGGGCGTCGGCGTCGTCCGGCAAGGTCGATCCCGCGCGTGTCGAGTTCACCGGTCAGGGCGTCGCCTTCCGCCAGGTCGGCGATGTGAAGGTCCTCGTCGTGACGGTGCTCAACCCCTACGGTGTGATCCTCGACCGGGAGGGGCGCATCATCCGCGGCAATTACGACGACGCGACCGGAGAACGCCGCCACCCCGCACGCGACTACGAAGAGGCCATCGGCGAATCACGGCTGCTGGATTCCATGGCCGGCAACACCACGATCACGGCCGTGGTCACCAACGTGCAGCTGTCCGACGTCGAGCTGAAGCAGTTCGGACTCCAGGTGCACAGCTCGATGCACCGCGGCATCCAGCCGTTCCACACCCCGCTCGACGGCGACACGCTGTTCGCCCTCACCACCGACGAGGTCGCGCTACCCGAAGACCCCGGATCCTCCCGCGGGCGGCTCTCGCTGAACTCGACCGCGGTCGCGACCCTCGCCGGCGAGACCGCGTGGGACGCGATCCTCTGCGCGGCGGGCTGACCGTGTACGAGTTCGAGAAGTACCTCGCCCCGTCGCAGCACGAGGTGAACGAGCTCGTCCGGCGACATCCGTTCGCGCTCATCGTGTCCAACGGCGGCGGCGAGTCCGGTGCTCCGACCGTCACCCACACGCCGGTCATCATCGAGCGCCTGGCCGATGACGGAGGCTTCGTCGGAGGCGAGCTCCTCGGACACGTCGCCCGCAAGAACCCGCAGTGGCAGCACCTCTCCGATGGCGACGCCGTGCTCCTGGTGTTCTCCGGCCCCCACGACTACGTCTCGCCCACGACGTACGCGGATGACCCGAACGTCCCGACCTGGGACTATGCGGCGGTGCACCTGACGGCACGGGTGACCGTGCTGGAGGACTCCGCAGACGGCATGCACGTCGTCACGCGGACCGTCGAGGAGCTGGAAGGACTGGAGCCCACGCGCTGGGACATGACGAGTTCGCTCCCCACGTTCGAGCGCATCGTCGGCGGCATCGTCTCGTTCCGCTTCGAGATCATCGAGCAGCGCGCGGTGTTCAAGGTCAGCCAGGACAAGCCGCTCGAGGTCAGACGACGTGTCGCCGCCGCCTCGCGCGCCCGAGGCTGCCCCTACGGAGACGTCGCCGAACTCGTCGAGCGCATCGGAGGAGAAGCATGATCATCCACGAGTGGACATCCGAAACCGCCGACCAGCGCGAAGAGGGCCACCGCTTCGGCCAGCACTGGGCACCGCAGCTGCGCGCGGCGCGCGATTCGTACCTCCGGCTGTTCCAGCAGTCCGGGGTCTCCGCGGAGCAGGCCAGGAGCATCGCCGACGAGTGCCGGGGCATGGTCGAGTCCTTCGCGCCCGAGGTCGCGGACGAGTTCCGTGGTGTCGCGGAAGGCAGTGGGCTGGCGCTCACCGACGTGCATCTGCTCACCGCCCGCACCGAGATCCTCGCCCGGATGACCCCGTCGATGGAATGCTCCACGATCGTCTACGTGCCCGACGACGCGAATCCTCCACGCACACTGCAGACGTGGGACTGGCATGAGACGCTCTCGAACGAGACGGTCGTCCGGCGGCTGCGCGCGGCATCCGGAGTCCGCGTCGTGACGTTCTCCGAGTTCGGGCAGCCGGCCAAGATCGGTGTCAACGACCGCGGTCTCGGCGTGCACTTCAACATCCTCCACCATCGCAGCGACGGGTCGCAGGCGGGTGTGCCGGTGCACGTGCTGGCACGGATGATGCTCGACGGGGCGCACGACGTGGCCGGCGCGGTCGCGATCGCCGAGTCCGTGCCCCTCGCCGCGTCCAGCGTCCTGACGGTGGTGTCGTTCGATGGCGTGACCCCCGAGGCCGCGGCCGTCGAGGTCTCACCCGCGGGAGTCGCCGTGCTCCCCGCCCCCCGCGGAAAGGCCCTCGCCCACACGAACCACTTCCTCGACGAGACGCTCGCCGCGGGCGAGTACTCCCCCTACGAGACGACGAGCGTGCCCCGGTATCGCTGTCTGACCGACGCGGCCGACCTCGCCCGCATCGTCGACGACCGTGAGCGGGCGGTCGCCTTCGGTGCGATCCCGGACGCCCCGATCTCGGTCCGCGCACGGCCGGAGGAGCCGGAGCACCTGCGCTGGGAGACGAAGCTCACCGTGGCGCTCGATGTCGCGCACGGAGCGATCGCATTCGCCGCAGCACCGCCGTCCGAGGTCGCCACGGCCCCGTGGCGGCGCGTCGGTGTGCTCGACGAGCGCGTGCCCGGCTGACGTGCACGCGGTCCTCCATGTCGTCGCACTCCTCCCCGCCGCGGTCGGGGTGGGCGCGCTCGTCGGCATGCGGCGGGATGCGGGACGCCCGGAGATCCTCGTCGCCGCCCTGATGCTCGCCGGCATGGCCGATGCGATGACGGTGTCGCTGCTCCCGCCGGTGCTGTGGTTCGCGGTGCTCGTCATCGTCGGGATCGTGCTCGCCGCCGTGCGCCGGGCGGTGCCGGTCCCCACCGCTCGTCCGGACGCGATGGTGTCGACGCATCTGGCTCTCGGTGTCATCACGACCGCGGTGCTCGTCCTCCTGATGCCCGGGATCCCGTCGCCCGCGGCGTCTCCGATCATCACGTCGCACGTGCACGGAGCCGTCGACACGATGCCGCTGCTGGTGAGTGCCGGGCTGGCGCTGGGGACGGTGATCCTCGCGGTGGTCGCGCTGCGGACGGAGCGCGCCTGGCCGCATCGGGTCCACCACGCGACCATGGCGGTGTCGACCGTCGCGATGTGCGCGATCGTCGCGACCTGACCCTCCCCCTTCCCCCGTCCCCCGT
>NZ_JRKC01000042.1:0-4940 GCF_000800925.1 Microbacterium sp. ZOR0019
GACACGGGTCGTCCGAGCCAGTTGAACCAGCCGACGGCGATCGCGACCACGGCCGCGACGAGCACCGGAAGGCCCGGCATGAGGAACGGAGTGAACGCGGCTGCGACCACGGCGGCCGCCACCCCCACCGCGATGGCCTGCCGCTGCCGGAGCCGCGGCCACAGCAGCGCGAGGAACGCCGCGGCGGCTGCAGCGTCCAGCCCCCACGTCTTCGGATCGCCCAGCACGTCACCCACGAGCGCGCCGACGAGGGTGGTGATGTTCCAGCCGACGAAGATACCGGCCCCGGTCACCCAGAAGCCGATCTGCCGCAGCCGCGGGTCGCTCTGCGAGATCGCCACCGCCGTCGATTCGTCGATCGTGAAGTGCGCCGCCATCGCTTTGCGCCCGGGCCCTCCCCCGACGATCGGCGACATCCGCATTCCATAGGCGACATTGCGCACCCCGAGAAGGGCCGCCGACGCGATGGCCGAAGGCAGGGCAGCGAGACCGCCGGCCGTGAAGACGCCGACGAACGCGAACTGCGAGCCGCCGGTGAACATCAGCAGGCTCAGGACGCAGGTCTGCCAGACATCCAGGCCGGATGCCACGGCCAACGCACCGAAGGAAACCCCATAGGCACTGGTCGCGAGCACGACACCGAGCGCCTCTCGCCAGACCTCACGCTCCGCGGTCATGGCGCCGATCGCATCCAGGTGTTCGCTTCAGTGAACGCATGACCATCATTCTGAACATTTCTGAATGCATAGTCAAGCGAACGATCGTTTGACATGATGAACACATGGAGGATCTCCGCACACGTCTCGCTCGAACCCTGCGTCGCGAAAGGGAGGCCGCGAGCCTGTCGGTCTCAGAGCTCGCCCGGCGAGCCGGGGTGTCCAAGGCCACGGTCTCGCAGCTCGAGAGCGGCTCCGGGAACCCCAGCGTCGAGACGCTGTGGGCACTCGGAGTGGCGCTCGGCGTGCCGTTCGCGGTGCTCGTCGACCAGCAGGCCAACGCCCCGACCCTGATCCGTGCCGACGACCTGGCCGGTGTTCCCTCCTCCGCCGCGGCCTACAGTGCGACCCTGCTCTCTGCCAGCCCTCCGGGAGCACGCCGCGATGTGTACCTGATCCAGGCCGACCCGGGCGATCCCCGCCTGTCGGACCCTCACCACCCGGGCACGATCGAGCACGTGATCCTGGTCGCCGGCGAGGCGCGGGTCGGACCCGCGGGCGAACCCGTGGTCCTCCACCCCGGCGACTACCTCACCTATGCCGGCGATGCCCCGCACATCTTCGAGGCGACGAAGCCCCACACGAGCGCCGTGCTCATCTCCGAATTGCGCTGAACGAGGGGCGACCGCGCCGGGTCAGTACCAGTTCACGGCCTGCGAATGCCCCCACGCGCTGCACGGGGTGCCGTACACCGAGGAGATGTACCCGAGCCCCCAGGCGACCTGGGTGGCGGCGTTGGTCTGCCAATCGGAACCGGCTGACGCCATCTTGCTACCGGGGAGCGCCTGCGGGATCCCGGTGGCGCCGCTCGGGTTGTACGCCTGGTAGTTCCACCCGGATTCCTTGTTCCACAGGGAGTCCAGGCAGGAGAACTGGTCGCCACCCCATCCGTAGGTGCTCGACATGAGCTGCCGTGCGGTGGCCTTGGCACCCTCCGGCGTGTTGGCTGCGGCCAGGGCGGCCGCCGCCTGCTTCTCCGCCGCGGCCCGCGCGGCGGCCTCCTCTGCGGCGATCCTGGCCGCCTCCTCCGCTGCGCGCTTCTGCTCTGCAGCATCGAGCGCACTGCGCAGCTCTGCGGTCTCGGCGACGACATCCGCCGTCTCCTGCTTCGCCTCCTCGGCGACGGGGACGACCAGGAGCACCGGAGTCACGTCGAGCTCTTCGAGCTTGTCGATGTCGCTCTCCAGATCGGAGGTGTCGACGGACGACGTGGTCTCGAGGTCGAGGCCCGAGCTGACGACCTCGCCGTTCAGCGTCTCCGCTGCGACGACCGCGACCTTCGCCTGTGTCAGCGTCGCGGACGCGACCTTCGTGATCTGCGCCAGGGGCTCTGCACCGGAACGGACAGCCGAGGTGACGACGGAGGGGATGTCCACCGCACCCGACGCGGGCACGGACGCGAGACCGACGCTCACGGTGATGCCGACGAGAGCGGCCGCCGCCACTCCGAGGACGGACAGGGGACGGTGGATCGCTGTGCGGGCAGAGGCCGCGGCGGAGGCGCGCCGAAGCGCACGAGTCTTCTGAAGCATGGGGTCGACTTTCGGGTTGTCGTACGCCGTTGCAGGAGACTCATCGGGAGCTCGTCCCCGGCGCAGTGAACCACCCTGACTCACGAACCTGAACGAAAACCATCCCTCACCTGGGATTTACATGAGAAGAGGGTCCCGCATGCGCCATCCGGCGATGCGAGACCCTCTCACTCGGAGCGTGTCCGAGGCTGGTGTCAGACGTTCGCGTCCTGGCGCTTCAGGCGAGCCGTCTCCCGTGCACGGGTGTTCGCATCGAGGTTCACCTTGCGGATGCGGACGACCTCCGGGGTCACCTCGACGCACTCGTCATCGCGGGCGAACTCCAGGCTCTCCTCGAGCGTCAGCTGACGCGGAGGCGTCATCGACTCGAACGTGTCGGAGCTGGCCGCACGCATGTTGGTGAGCTTCTTCTCCTTGGTGATGTTCACGTCCATGTCGTCGGCGCGCGAGTTCTCGCCGATGACCATGCCCTCGTAGACCTCCTGCGTGGGCTGCACGAAGAACGACATGCGCTCCTGCAGGGCGATCATCGCGAACGGGGTGACCACGCCCTGACGATCGGCGACGATCGAGCCGTTCTGACGCGTGGTGATGGAGCCCGCCCACGGCTCGTAGCCGTGCGAGATCGCGTTCGCGATGCCGGTGCCGCGCGTGGTGGTGAGGAACTCGCTGCGGAAGCCGATCAGGCCGCGCGACGGGACGATGAACTCCATGCGCACCCAGCCGGTGCCGTGGTTGGTCATGTTCTCCATGCGACCCTTGCGGTTCGCGAGCAGCTGGGTGATCGCACCGAGGTGCTCTTCCGGGGTGTCGATGGTGAGGTGCTCGAAAGGCTCGTAGGTCTTGCCGTCGATCTTCTTCGTGACCACCTGCGGCTTGCCGACCGTGAGCTCGAAGCCCTCGCGACGCATGTTCTCGACGAGGATGGCGAGGGCCAGCTCTCCACGGCCCTGCACCTCCCAGGCGTCCGGGCGTCCGATGTCGACGACCTTGAGCGAGACGTTACCGATCAGCTCCTTGTCGAGACGGTCCTTGACCATGCGAGCGGTGAGCTTGTGGCCCTTGACCTTGCCCATGAGCGGCGAGGTGTTGGTGCCGATCGTCATCGAGATGGCGGGGTCGTCGACCGTGATGGCCGGCAGCGGACGCACATCCTCGGGGTCGGCGATGGTCTCACCGATCGTGATGTTCTCGAATCCGGCGATGGCGACGATGTCGCCGGGGCCGGCGGAGTCGGCCGGGTAGCGCTCGAGAGCGCGGGTCTTCAGGAGCTCCGTGATGCGCGCGTTGCTGGTGGTGCCGTCGGCACGGACCCACGCCACGGTCTGGCCCTTCTTCAGCGTGCCGTTGAAGACGCGGAGCAGAGCGAGACGACCGAGGAAGGGGCTGGAGTCGAGGTTCGTGACCCAGGCCTGCAGCGGGTGCTCGTCGTCGTACTCCGGAGCGGGAACGTGCTCGAGGATCGCCTCGAACAGCGGCTCGAGGTCGTCGTTGTCCGGCAGCGAGCCGTCGGCGGGACGATTCTGCGATGCGGCACCGGCGCGACCGGAAGCGTAGACGACAGGCACGTCGAGCAGTGCGTCGACATCGAGGTCGGGCACGTCGTCGACCAGGTCGGAGGCGAGACCCAGGAGCAGGTCGTGTGCCTCCTCTTCGACCTCCGCGATACGGGCGTCGGGACGATCGGTCTTGTTGACCAGGAGGATCACGGGGAGCTTGGCCTCGAGCGCCTTGCGCAGCACGAAGCGCGTCTGCGGCAGCGGGCCTTCACTCGCGTCGACGAGCAGCACGACACCGTCGACCATGGACAGGCCACGCTCGACCTCGCCCCCGAAGTCGGCGTGACCGGGGGTGTCGATCACGTTGATCGTGATCTCCTCGCCGCCTGCGTGCTTGCCCTTGTAGGTGATCGCCGTGTTCTTGGCGAGGATCGTGATGCCCTTCTCACGTTCCAGATCGTTCGAGTCCATGGCGCGCTCATCGACGTGGGCGTGTTCACCGAAGGAGCCCGTCTGACGCAACATGGCGTCGACGAGAGTGGTCTTGCCGTGGTCGACGTGCGCGACGATCGCGACGTTGCGGAGGTCAGAGCGAAGGGCGTGCGCCATGCAGGTGTCCTAAAAGATGTGGGGTTTTGCCGGGAAGCCGACGTTCCAGGATAACGCAAGCACAGAGCTTGTTCCTGAAAGCAGGTCGTAGCATCGAGATCGTGACCAGACCGCAGGCTCCGTGGGACCTCCCCGACCTCTCCCCCGCCCCGTCCCGTGCGCGACTGTGGTGGGAGATCGCGATCGTCCTGGCGCTCGGCCTCGGACAGTCCGCCGTGTATGCGATCGTGCAGCTCGTCTACCGGCTCACGGATGAGGTCCCGATCGCCGACCAGGTCGCGAAGCTGAACCCGTCCCGGAGCGACCGCGAGATCTTCGACCTCATCTACCAGGTGCTCGCGATCGGGTTCTCCCTGATCCCGGTGGTGCTGGTGTGCTTCCTGCTCTGGCAGTCACGGCGCCCGCATTTGGCACGGCTGGGTCTGGACGGCACCAGGTCAGGACGCGATGTCGGTCGCGGCATCCTGCTCGTCCTGGCGATCGGCATCCCCGGCCTGGGTCTTTACCTCGCCGGTCGCGCTCTGGGACTCACCGTGGCCATCGACCCCGCGGGGATCGACGCGTATTGGTGGACCGTTCCCGTC